>CAYXCB010000016.1:0-18744 GCA_964463635.1 uncultured Candidatus Saccharibacteria bacterium | reverse complement strand
TCAACAGATTCGGGCATCGCAGTTACGCGTTATAGATGAGAGTGGCAAGCAGCTAGGCGTGTTGACGCTGGCTGAGGCCTTGAAGGAAGCTATATCGCAAGGGCTTGATCTGGTAGAAATTTCACCGAATGCTGATCCGCCGGTAGCTAAAATCATTGATTGGGGCAAATACAACTACCAGAAAACTAAGCTGGCGCAACAGAGTAAGCGCCACGCCAAAACGCTGGATGTAAAGCAAATGCGCTTCGGCCTCAAGATTAGCGACCACGACCTAGGGGTAAAGCTTCGTAAAGTCACTGAATTCCTAGAGGCTGGTCATAAAGTTAAAATCACAGTTTTCTACCGCGGTCGCGAACTAGCCCATAAAGATTTGGGGTTCAAGCTAGCGGAGAAAGTAATCGGTATATTAGGTGAAGCGATTCACGTGGATCAGCTGCCCCAACTGGCCGGTAAACAGTTAAACTTCGTGATTAGGAGTACTTCGCCCGCCAAACCTTCGCACAAGAAAGTGGAAGCAAACGAAAAGCCGGACGAGGTACCAGCACCGTCAATAAAAGGGATAGATAAGATTGAAAGTTCACCCGCACAAACTTCAGAAGAAGTTTCGGCAGGTAAAGGAGGATAGATGCCAAAACTAAAGACCCACAGCAGCACCAAGGACCGGATCCGTCTGACCAAGAACGGTAAGACTATGCATGGCCACGCAACCAGCAACCACTTTTTGCAGAAGAAAAGTGCCGCCCGAAAGCGCCGATTTGCTGTATTTAACACTTTGACTGGCAAGACGGCTAAGAACATCAAGCAGAAACTCGGGGGCAAATAATGCGCGTTAAAAGAGGCGTCGCGGCCCACCGCAAGCATGTAAAAATTCGTAAGGGCACCCGAGGCATGACGCGCGGCAACCGCAGCAGTGTTAAGCGCGGCCGCCAGACACTGACAAAAGCCCTTCAGCACGCCACCAGGGATCGCAAGAACCGTAAACGAACCTTCCGGGAGCTGTGGAATGCCCGTATTAACGCCGCCGCTCGAATGAATGGCACAACCTACAGCCGCTTTATCGCCGCGCTAAAGAGGTCTGATATTAAATTGGACCGCAAGATCCTAGCCGAGCTTGCTGTCAACGAGCCAGCTGCCTTCACCGCTGTCGTCAAAGCCGCCGAGAAGTAATAATCCTCTTGCTAATTAAAGAAAATGCCGCTGAATTTCAGCGGCATTTTTAGTGTACTTCGTGCTATCAAAAGCTCGCTAACGCCAGTTTTTAATTGCCAAAAGGCAATCAAAAACCTCTCTTGCGAGAGGCCTTTTGATAGTCAGATTATCCGTAAGCCGGGTTCTGTTTTAACCAACCATCTATCTAGTTTTCCGGTTGCCCGGAGAATCGAGCGGATCTTGTGATGAACTCTGGCGGGACGCCATCCCGTTTGAGCGGGATAGAATCCATCTCCTTGCATCAGACAGGGTTTACCTCTCCCAAGCGTCACCGCTCGGGACTGTGGGCTCTTACCCCACTCGTTTCATCCTTGCCCCGACAAGTCGAGGCGGTTTCGTTTCTGTGGCACTTTCCCTAGGGTTACCCCCGGTTGCTGTTAGCAACTGTCATTCCCTATGATGCCCGGACTTTCCTCCCCGACAAGTCGGGGCGGTTGGTCGATAATCTGACAATAGCTATTATACCGCTTTTAATCTGTTAGCACAAGCATGATTTAAGGGGAGAGCAGCCCGACAAAGCAATTCATTTGCTTGCCGGCGCGATGAGAGGGGATGCTCCCCTCTCATGAGGCGAAGCCGCTGTTACTTTGAGGCTTCGGCGTCTAGAGTTTCGTTTACTTCGGCGTCGGCTAGCTTGTTAAGCTCCCTGGGCACGTGCGTGTAAGTGACTTTTTTGAACTGGGCAGCGAGGATTTTTATCGCCTCATGATGGGGCCGTAACTCTTGGTTTTTAACTTTGAAAACGCCTTTCATTTGGTTAATCACCAACAGGCTATCCATGTAAACTTCTACCTCTTGGGCGCCTATTTTTTTAGCTTCCACGAGGCCGAATTTCAGTGACTGGTATTCGGCCTGGTTATTCGTTGTAATTCCTAGGTAGACTCCACTTTTAATCAATATGTTGTTATTCATATCAAGCAGTACGTAGCCCGAAGCCGATGGTCCGGGATTACCCCTGGAACCACCGTCGCCATAAAGCTTTATACTCTTTTCTACAACAGGCGGAATATCTGAGGTGGGCAGAGCTTCAATCTGATCTATTCGACTGGCTAATGTTTTATCTACATCAGTTACCGTATCCCCCGCTTCGTGGGTGCTCAGCCATAACTCAACCGTATTCCAAGTGTTGTGAATCTTTGGATGATGATTCAATTCTTCGGCAATCGCGGCTACTTGGGTCAAGAAAGCAAAGGCTTCTTTGAAATCTTTGAAAGTAAATTTTTTATAAAGTTTGCCATCGACTGTCTTCCACATCCATACATCTTATCAGAAGTACTGATACAATGGCACGGATGAAAGTTTCTGAGTTTACTTATAAGCTTCCCGAGGAGCTAATTGCCCAGTTCCCGCCGAAAATCCGCGGCAATAGCCGTTTACTGGTACTAGATCGCAACCGTGAACAGATAGAACACAAGAAATATGCTGATTTTGTTGATTATATTAACCCTGGCGATGTAGTGGTACTCAACGACACAAAGGTAATTAAAGCCCGGCTAATTGCTACTAACAACAAGGGTCAGAAACGCGAACTTCTACTCCTTGAGGACCATCATAATACGGATTTTACCCGTAGACGCTGCCTGCACCGTGGTTCTCTGCGCAAGGATGAGCGGCTAGCTGTAGGTAACTCAGTAATTACGGTAACTGAGGTACTAGAAGGCGGTATAGCTGAAATTGAGTCTGGAGAAGTTAACTTATTAGATCTGGCTGATAAAGAAGGTGCTGTTCCCTTGCCGCCCTACATGCATAGAAATGCCTCAGAAGAAGACATCAAACGCTATCAAACTGTGTTCGCTGAACAAGCCGGCTCGGTTGCCGCTCCCACGGCTTCGCTCAATATTACCCAAAAGCTCCTGGAAGCCATTGTTGCAAAAGACGCAACAGTTTCTTATCTGACACTGCACGTGGGGCTTGGTACTTTTTTGCCGATCCGGACTGACGACATTGAACAACACGACATGCACAGCGAGTATTTTGAAATCCCCGAGGAGACTATTTCTGCCATCCAAAAAGCCAAAAAAGCCGGCTGCCGAGTCATTGCCGTCGGCACGACAGTCGCCCGCACCCTAGAATATGCCTCCTCTGCTATAGGGTCGCACCCAGTAGCAAATAATGTCAGAGGTGAGGCAGGCATTTTTATTTATCCTGGCTACGAATTTAGTGTGGTGGATGCCCTGCTGACAAACTTCCATGCTCCGAGAACCACTGTTCTGATGCTAGCAGCCGCTTTTGCCGGCTGGGATAGCCTATCCAAAGCCTACCAGGAAGCCATAAAGGAAAAATATGCCTTCCTGAGCTATGGCGACTCTATGCTGATTATCTAGTTAAGGAAGCTTAAAGATCGATACTAAGGTTGCAGGAAGCCTATGACAGCCTGAGCAACTAAACGTTGCGCTTCGGCGGGCTCTTCTTGAGCAATGACATCTAATGGCTTTCTGTCACTTATATAAGGACAGGAAGTCCGTAAAAAAGTAGATGCTACCTCTTCATCATAGTGTGCACTTACAACACTGTTAACTCTTCCAAGCAATTGCAGTTGGTCTCTAGTTGCCGAGGCTAGTCCTTCGCCTCTTTTTTCCATATCAACATCTATCATAACTGTTCTCTTGTTTAATTAGGGGTAGTTATAACTCCTTAAGGTCTACATTGCAAGCATAAGCAAAGTATTTGGTCAGGGTGAGAGGACTTGAACCTCCGCTCTCTGCACCCCCAGCGCAGCGCTTTACCAACTAAGCTACACCCTGTTGTCAATTTTTGGCCTCTGTATTGTAGCAAATTAAAAAGCCCGAAGTATTCGGACTTTTTATGTAGCTGGTAGACCAACATGACAACCTGGGATGTTAATCTCAGGTGGGTCTCCTCACGCTAGCACCACGGTGTTAGCAGAATATTGGAATCCCGAATGATAAGTATTCAGATTATCATTTTGGTTGGTGCTCAGGATTTCTCCTGTCCAGCCTGCTCCCATTATATCAAGCTCTAGCCCAATAAAAAGGTCAAAATGCTTCGGTTGGCATTCACGAGTAGAGGCTGGATAACTGGAAATAGTAGGAACAAGAATACAAAGATTCCAGTGATACCAAAACCTTCAATTTGCCGCATGATTCGTTGCAGAGGCTCTGGAGCAAAAGCATAAAGTAATCTTGAACCATCAAGCGGCGGGAATGGGATCATGTTAAACACGAAGAAACCGATGTTAACGATCACAAATATCACTAGCACATCAGTTGTGAAGCCGGCCGAAGCCCCTATCAGTTGTATGACTCCAGCCCCCAAAATCGCTAGGACCAGGTTGGTTAAGGGCCCTGCAACCCCTACTATGGCCGCGCCGAATTCATCATATTTCAGGCGATGCGGGTTAAAAGGCACTGGCTTGGCGGCTCCAAAGATTGGCAGGCCTAGAATTGCTAGTACCACTGGCAAAGCAATAGTTCCGATTGGATCAATGTGTTTTAAGGGGTTGAGGGTTAACCTGCCCTCGAATTTGGCCGTGTCATCCCCCAGCCAGTAGCTAGCGAAGGCGTGCATGGCTTCATGAAACGTCATCGACAGCAGGACTGTTACAATTACGACCGCCGCAACAAAAATAGTATTTTCAGGCATGGATATTAGTATAGCAATATCCCGCTCTCCAATACATTATTCCTCTTACCCATCATTAAACGTCCGATCGGACGTTTAATGATGCACTACAGGCGTTGACTTATAGGGGTGGTTAGGATAGAATGGTGACTTATGCAAAAGTGTGACTTAACCGGTAAAGGCAAACAGTTTGGCAACAATGTGAGCTTCTCACAGCGCCACACTAAGAAAGTCTGGAAGCCTAATCTGCAAACCAAGACTCTATTTGTTGATGGCAAAAAAGTCACCATGAAACTCAGCACCCAAGCTATCAGAACATTGAAGAAACAGGGTTTGCTGACACCTTATACTCAAGAACCTGCTAAAAAATAAAATTATTGGCGTTCTAGGATCACCAGCTGGGTGATATCAGATAGCTCAGCTTCTTTGACCTTTAGTTTTGGCACAGTTTCCTTGGGCTCCATGGAGAGGCCTTTGATAGCTTCTGTTAAGTCTGCCTGAGACACTGGGTACTTGATACCCTTATCAGCATAGTGCGTAGGGATTACCATCTTGGGTTCTATCTTTTTAATAAGTTTCAATGCGTCAGTCCCGTCTAGGGTGTACCCGCTGCCACCAACTGGGATAATCAACACGTCAATCATGCCAAGCTCTTCGAGTTGCGCGTCTGACAACTCTGGGTAGACGTGGCCAACAACAGCAACGCGGATATCATCGCCCACGATTTTATAAATAGTAGCTGCGAATCCGCCGGCTTCATCTATGTGCGCCCTAGCTGCTACTCCTTGGATTGAAGTATTAGCAACTTCATACTCGCCTGGCTGGTCGATCAGTATCCTGACATCAGTTGCCGGTTCACCATGAGCCCCTGTAAAAAGGGCTATATCGCCGCTCTTTGTAACTGATTTAAGGCCTAGATCGGCAAGGTTGTCGTCCACTATGATGCTAGCCTTTTTAGTCGAGAGGCGCACGCAATTACCACCGTAAAATTGTATTTCCACTAGTCGCTCCCTTTGGTCGTTCCAGTACTTAGTACAGAGTACGTTGTACATAGTTTTATCAGGGCTCTGTACTCTGTACTTTGCACTCCGTACTGATGTGTAGTGTAACGAAACATCTTATTACTCCTTCTCTTTACCGGTTTTAGTTTTTGTAGTCGGTTTTGGACTTTGCGAATTATGCTTATCAACTAAAACCTGCTTCTTAGAACCTAGTACAAGCATCAAAAAGCGGTCATTAACCTGTTGACGGTAGTGAAATTCTTCCGCCGACATCACCGCGTAGCGGATTTCCTTGCCTTCTTGTTTCTCGAGTTCGGCTATAAATTTAGTTAGTTTGGTCTGGTTAATGTCGCCAACCAGCATAAAATCGATGCCGCTGGTTTCGTCTCTAGTGAACTGGCCGGTGTAAATCGCTAGTTCGACATTTCCAAGCGACTTAACATTTGGACCGGTAGCCGCCGTGGATACAGCCGTTTCTTCTGTCCCGCTTGTAACACCGCCGCCAAACATCGCTGATAGCGCTTTGTAGTGTTCATACTCTTGATCGACTTCATAGTACAATCGGTTGTTATTGGTGTCCGAAGATATTAGGCCGATGCTTAAGAGATTGGCTAGCTCGCGCCTGACCGAGTTGATCTGTTCGTCAATCTTCCTGGTAATTTCCCGCACGTAAAAAGACCGGTTAGGATTGCTGTAGAAAAGCTGTAATAGCTTGACCCTCGTCTTACTCCCAAAGAGTTGTTCAATCATGATTGTATTGTAGCAGACAAACTAGTTATTAACGGATTGTTTTGTTCAAAAACGTTGTAGCAAAATCTACAGCTTTACTCTGTTTTTCTGCCCACTGAATACTTTTGTTACGCTCAGTTGCCTCGATATGCTGAGTTGTCTTGTTCAGGCCTGATGATTTTTGTGTCGAAGCTTTCACTGACGAATGAGGCATACCTTTTGGTACGTCGAGTGAGCTAGGAACAGCTTCGGCCGAAAAGGGCTGGCCTGAATCTGACAACTTGTTGTAGCGAGGTGACCTAAACCAAGTTTTCTGCCGTTTCGCATAATCCTTGGTGTTTTTGATGATTAAATGTTCGATTTTTGACTCGCTGGTAACTTCCCCGCTGAACAATTGCCGCCATTCTTTATAGCCGATGGCACTCATGCCCGGCGCTTCCCAGCCATAGACGTTTACTAGGTTATTTACCTCTTGGCGCAGCCCTGCTTCAATCATTTTAGCCACCCGTTCATCAATGTTTTTGCTTAACTTTTCTGGTTCTATCTCTAGGCCAAGTACTAAAGTATTCTCCCTGATAGGTTTTTGCTCAGAGGCTTCACCGCCAGTCTCTAACGCTCGGATTAAATGGCGAGGGTTTTGAGTGTTCTCCGGCAGCGGAATACCTTCAGCCTGCAATTCAGCTTGAAGCTCTTCGACACTCAGTTTTTCCAGTTCCGCCCGTCTCTCCGAGTCGCCTTTGCTACGAAATTCAAAATCAAATAGTACTGAGTCGATATATAATCCGGTACCGCCAACTATTATCGGTAGCTTCTTGCGGCTCTGAATGTCTTTGATGGCTTCCGTTGCTAAGGATTTAAAAACGGCGGCCGTAAATGGCTGATCAGGTGTAATGATATCCAGCAAGTGATGGGTGACTTTAGCTTGATCATCAGCGCTTGGTTTAGCCGTGCCGATGTCCATCCCCTTGTAAATTGTCCGGGCATCGGCACAGATGATTTCGCCGTCAAACTTCTCAGCCAGCTCCATAGCCAGTGCCGACTTGCCGCTAGCCGTCTGCCCCACAATAACAATTAATGGTTTACTTTGGCTTGTTTGCGGCATTTGACTTCTTTATCACGCAAAAAATCCAAATAAAGAACAAGGCAACTGAAGCTAATAACGCCAGTCGGTTTATGTTGATTATAAACTGGTATCTATCTAGCCGGCTAAGTGCTTCTTCTTTGGAAATATTAGCTCCAGCCACCTCATATACTTCAAGCAGGGCAACAAAAGTGGAAATCATACTACATACAAATATTATTATGGAGCTGATCAGCAATTTTTTACATCTCATGGTTTCAGATTAGCATCTTTAACTTTAGGCCACCAGATAAGTTCCTCGACATTTACCCTAAAATCTTTCACCTCGAAACCTTCTTGTTCCAGAACCTGCTGATGCCCGGCTTTGCCGCCTGGGTAGCCACTGGCCAGACCGCCACTCTTATTGACCACTCTCTGCCATGGCAGGTCTGGGTCGCCAAAGTGGGCAATCCCGCCCACAATCCGCGCCGCTCTGGCATTGCCGCATATCGCCGCAATCTGCCCATAGGTCATCACCCTACCCTTTGGTATCTGAGCTACTAGCTCTTCTACTCTATTCCGAAAGCCTTGCTCAACCTCTTTCATTGAAGTAATCCAACACTTCCTGCCAATTTTTGCAGCGAGTTATATCAGTGGGTAATTTTTCTAATCTATTCCAGGGGTAATCGCCGAACAAGATGCATTTTATACCCGCTGTTGCGGCTTTTCGCACATGTTCTAAGCTATCGTCAATAAAATATTCCGCCTCGGCTGCCTGTAGAACTTCTATCTTCGATCGACTTTTGCCTTCGAGGTTATAGTGAGCCGTAAAGTGAGCTGCTCGAAAAATTTCTGAAAAGTGTGCGTCTAGCCATTCTCGTGTAACCTGTTCGATAATTTCATCTCGAGCCGTAACCACAATCAGATCATAGCTTTGGCTCAGTGACCGCGCTACAGCTACAGCCTCTTTAAACGGTTGCTCTTTCTTAAAATTATCAGTTTCAAAGTAGCGCTGCACGCGCTTGATTGCTTCAGGTATTTTTGTGGTCCCCCAAGGCCTAGGATCAGTAGGATTATTATGGATTAATGTCAGCTGCGTGTCGTACTCTTTGTTATACCAATTAATAAGGCCTTCGAAGTGCGGCAAAAGCACTTCATCAATATCAATGGCAATGATAGGTTTTTTCATCAATCTATAAAGAGGTTTTAGAAACGCGGGATTTGGCTTCGTTGGCCACCGTCTGTAGGAAATCTTTAACCGCATGTGAGTCGTGAGGCTCTTTAACGATCATGTCAGCTCTGACCCTCGGTGTTACTTTCCCTGACTCAATCTCTTTTTCGCCGATGACGATTGTGTACGGCACTTTCATTAGCTCGGCATCACGAATTTTCTTGCCCACAGATTCATTACTGTTATCTACCGTTATCCTCAGACCTAATTCCTTAGCCTGCTCGGCTACGCTGTCGGCTAGCTTAACAGTTGGGTCCTCCTGGTTAACGGTAATCACCCTAACCTGTTCTGGCGCCAGCCAAACCGGAAACTTACCGCCAGTATGTTCAATGTAAACGGACAGGAAGCGCTCAAATGAGCCCAGCAGCGCCTTATGAATCATCACTACCGGCTTGTCAGTACCGTCTGCGTCTATATACGTAAGTCCAAAGCGCTCTGGCATCACAAAATCCAGCTGTTCGGTGGCGCATTGCCATTCGCGACCTAGCGAGTCCGTGACCATGATGTCTATTTTGGGCCCGTAAAAAGCCGCATCACCCTCTGCTATATCGTATTTAAGCCCTAGTTTCTTGGCAACTTTCTCGATTATATCTTGGGCTTTGTCCCAGACTGCCTTATCGCCCAGATAGGCTTTCGAATCATCCCGGAAAGACAGGCGCGCCCTAAATTCCATTCCAAAAACGCTATACATCTCTTTGATCATCTCCATGATTGCGGCGAATTCTTGTTCTATTTCATCAAGGCGGCAAAATATGTGGCCGTCATCTATAGAAATTGAGCGCACTCGAACTAAACCATTAAGCTCGCCTTTCTTTTCGTCGCGGTATTGGATGGTATTTTCCATGTAGCGGATGGGCAGCTCGCGGTAGCTTCGAGGCCTGGATGCGTAAATTTGGATGTGGTGCGGGCAATTCATGGGCTTGACTACCAGCTCATCACTTGTTTCCTGGCTTTCCACCAGGAACAACTCAGCACCGAACTTGTCCCAGTGTCCTGAGACCTTATATAGGTCTTTCTTGGTTAAATGAGGAATTGATACCTTTTCAAAGCCGTTCTTGCGCTGTAGTTCCTCTGAAAAGCCCAGAAGCGCATCACGTAGAATTGTGCCCCGCGGGGTAAAAAGTGGCAGGCCTGAGCCTACCAGATCTGAAAAAACAAATAAATCTAGCTCTTTCCCTAACCGGCGATGATCGTTGGCACCTAGTTTGTCGGTCTCTTCCATGTCCAAACCAATATAACACCTTAGGCCCTATAAAGTAAAAGGTCGGAGACTCTCGCAAATATCTCCGACCTTTACCGAGGAAAACCCCTCTCAAAACTTCGCCTGTAGGTACTAGCTTAGCATACTAGTATTATAGTGCTAGTACTTTAGTATTGTTATGTTTACTACACCCCTCTGGATAACTTTTCCCTTGTTTATACCATATAAGGTATAAACTCCTGTGTCAGCTTCGTTAACAGAGAGCCCTAGTCCAATTGGAAAGGACGTTATATAATGAGGCTCATGAAAACTGCCTATACAGCAATTATTGAACAAGATACAGCCACCGGCCTCTATGTGGCATATATACCTGATTTGCCGGGTGCTCATACCCAAGGCAAGACACTTGAGGAGTTACATGAGAATCTTCAGGAAGTTGTCAGTCTTGTTTTAGAAGACGGTTCCACACAAGAGCCAGAATCCCACTTTATCGGCACGCAGTTGGTAACTGTCTAGTCTCATGGGTGGCGGCCTGCCAGTCCTGAAGCCTAAAGAAGTTATTGCCATACTCGAGCGGTTAGGCTTTAAAATGGCCAGACAAAAAGGTTCCCACCAACAGTTCAGACACCCTGACGGAAGGGCTACTACGGTTCCTGTGCATGGCTCTAGAGATTTGTCGCCCATCCTATTGCGTCAGATCTGTAAAGATATCCATGTAACACCTGAGGATTTTCTGAAGAATAAGTAACACCCCAGAGGTTTACTTTTACCCTGTTTTTTACTATGCTTTAAACTGTTATTTGGGGGCGATTAGCTCATTTGGCTAGAGCGCTTGATTGACGTTCAAGAGGTGGCAGGTTCAAATCCTGCATCGCCCACCAAAAGTATCCTAACCCGTACTAACAGATAAGAAAGCAACCATGACAGACGCTCAACAATGGCTTTCACGGAAGTATTTAGCTTACAAAGTCTTTAAAGGGAATCCATTGCTCGACGATTTGAGCGTGCAATTAATGCCGTTACCGTGCGCCTACTCCAAGCTCTGCGCTGAAATGAACCCAAAGTGGTGTCAACGAGCATGGGTCTAAAGCTATTTTCCTCGATAATTATATTAGGCGTGCGAAAAGGTAAATAGCCCTGTTGCGGGTGAGCGGTATCTGGAATATATCCTGTTAGCTCATGCATGTTCAATGACCTTCGGAAAAAACTCCGAAGTAGATCGCCATGTTTTTCTCTGCCATCTTGATCAATATTTAACAGTGCGGAACCTTCAATAAACGGCTGGAGTTGAAGAACTCGCGCCTGGCCGGTTACGGCTGTTGGAACTATTCCAAACACCGTAGGCACGACGAGTTCTCCTAAATATTCCTCAATAAGCTCGTGTTCCGTCTGATATGTTGCTGCTCGCAACTCTGCATCTTCGTATGAGCGGGAGACCTTTGATAGCTTTAGTACATTATTTCCAGCTTTATAGGCCTCAGAGGTAAAGCCGGCGCCGAGAAACTCGATACCCGCGAGCTGGGTGGTAGAAGCAAATACCCGCACTTCGTCTGGAAGGGTTTGCGTGTTCATAATTAAGCTTATCTACTATTGTATTCTTTTCGGTATGATTCGCAAATGCGTTCGAGGTAACGGATGTTATGGATGCTGACCAGGGTGCCGGCTAGGGGTTCAGCGACCTTGAACTGGTGGCGCAAGAAGCCGTGGCTACCTTAAACTATGGCTTATCTTTTGGCGGAACAGGAGAGCCTGTTGGGTTTATAACTGTTGTGTCAGTCAATGTGGGCTTGCGCAAGGCGCCTTTTGCTTTTGCTACGGCGCGCGCGGTACGGCGCAGGGTCATCACCAAAAAACCAGAGCCGGCAATAACCGCAATGGTTCCTGCGACCAACGTGATCGGTTTAGTGGGCATTTGTTTCTTTGCCACGGCTGATTGAGGAGCTATTGCCGCTACGGCAGGGTCAACTGCTGGCTCAGTCTCCGGGCTTGACACAGGAGGCTCGGATACAACTGAAGCCGTCGGTGATGGTGCTGTAGGACGAGGAACTGCGGCGGCTTTTTGAGCTACAGCTAAGGCCGCTCTTGTCTGGGTTTGAATTGAAGCCTCTTCGATCTCTGGCGAAACGTCCGTGGCCGGAGGGGGCCCAGGAGGAGGCGGAGGTGCGGGCGGAACCACAGTTTCACCAGTAATGACAGCGCCCGTAGGCACTACCACGAAAGCAGCAAATTCTGGTGCGGTGTGTTTATTGTCTATAGTAGTAACATCACCTGTCAGGGGAGCAACCTGCGACAAGTTCATCGGGATGTCCACGCTGTCGCCCTTATACGTCCCGCTTGCCAGCGGCGTACCATAAAAGTTTTGGGCGTCACGAATTTCATACGGCACGCCAACGGCTAAAATGCCGCTTAAATTCACTCCGACAGATGGCAGTTTTTCCCAGTTATAGATAGCAATATTGCCTCGGTTTTCCTCGTAAGCATTTTTGCGGGTAAAGACTTTGTTTTGCGCAGGCAGCGACGTTGTTACGGTGCTGGCACTGTCAAAGCCTAGACCACGCCACTGGGTAAGATTATAGAGGGTTGTATCTTTCCAAAACGGCGTAGCATAGGTCCCAAAAAAACTGTTGTTATTCACGGCGTACTGGCTGCTAGAATAGGTCGACTCAAGCCGCAAGAAGAACTTTTCCGTTGCCAGGGTGTTGCCATTGACCGTGGCCGATTGCCAGTTCTTAATCTCAAGTGGGGTTGATTCGCCACCGGCATAGTTTCTACCGACAGCGTAGTTGCCAGTTACCGTAGCACTA
Organism: uncultured Candidatus Saccharibacteria bacterium; assembly: GCA_964463635.1. Taxonomy (GTDB): domain Bacteria; phylum Patescibacteriota; class Saccharimonadia; order Saccharimonadales; family CAZARM01; genus CAYXCB01. The sequence goes on along the minus strand of CAYXCB010000016.1, from coordinate 5,927 downwards.
CCCTGTAAACTTCCAAAATAGCCCAGCTTTATACCACCTCCAGACTTCTGCGGCCGCTCATACAGGTAGTTGTCTATTATTTTCACAAAGTTGATTGGATTACTATCAGCAGCCACAAAAAGGCCCCGCTCTGTGGCATCAAAAACTATATTTCCATCGAACGTAAAGCCGTTAGCCGAGCCGCCCTGTGTATAGGCCTTCATGCCAGACGTAAAGTTGCGGAAAGTAATGTTGTCTTTCACGTAACGGCTGCCATCTGTATTCTGAGCATAAATTGGCGAGCCGCGAGTCCAGCCGTTAGGGAACCGCGGGTCCCCCATATCATAGAGGCCGTTGCCCCACATCAGGCTGCCATATATTTCCCCGCCGTCAGCAACATTGTTCCAAAAACCAATGCCGGGGTGGCCGACATCGTGAATAATCATATTTATAGCCTTAGTGCCTTTTCCGAACATGTTTATTCCCGGCGGACGTTTGTCTACCGTAACACGCCGGTAAGGGCTGGTGTTGGTGATTTCGAATCCCCAGAACCAGGTGTAAGCACCGTTGGCGATTATGCCACCATCTACCGTCGCCCGTTCGTTCGGATACTGACGTACCTTGATCGGTGCGGCGGCTGTACCGGTGATGCTACTGGTAAACACAGTGGAGGCGCCACTGCCGTATTTACCACCGCGCAACCAGATAGTATCGCCGGGCTTCACACTTGTCGGAAATTTAAAAGCAGTTGCGAGATCCCAAGGGTTATCTTTGGAGCCATTTCCATTGGCTGTGCCAGAGGGCGAGACATACCAGCCGGTACTCGGCACTGGCAAAGCGGCATAGTTTGGTAAGAGTAATGCTACGCCTAGCACCCCGAAGATTAGAGCAAAAAGTAATAACACCAACCTTTTTACAGGAAAAGCATTTCGGAGTTTTTTGATGTGTGGCTTCATTGGCTTCCTTTAAGTATTAGTAAAGCATGGCTTAAGCATAAACAGAAGCCGTCTTCTCTAGTCAGCTAATTGCGATAGCCTTCGCAGATTCGTTCAAGATAGCGAATGTTATGGATACTGACCAGAGTGCCGGCTAGGGGTTCGGCGACCTTGAACTGATGGCGCAGGAAGCCGCGGCTGAACCCCGTTACACAGGTCGTACAATCACAGGTTTTATCAATCGGGTCTTTGTCATCTATATATTTGGCATTTGTCAGATGAATTTTCTTGTCCCCTGTTAGCCATGCGGTTCCGTGACGGGCATTGCGGGTCGGCAGCACGCAGTCCAACATATCAATCCCATGCTCAATGGCGTAACGGAGGTCGATCGGATCTCCCACCCCTAGCAGGAAGTGCGGCCGATCTGGATCATACATAGGGGCTAGATAGTCCAGCATGTCATGCATTTCTCCTCTAGTCTCACCGACAGATAATCCACCGACGGCGATACCATCAACTGGCAAGGCCTGCACTAGCTCTAAGCTTCTGGCTCTCAGCTCTTGGCTTAACCCTCCTTGAACTACCCCAAATAACAGAGGCCGATCTTTCATATCTTTGGTCAGTTTTTGGAATTCTGCTAATGACCGTTCCAGCCAGCGGTGAGTCCGGGCGTAAGCTTCTTTGGTCCTAGTTTTACCCTTTTCATCCAGCGCAGTGACATCGTCAAATGCCACCATCATATCAGCTCCGAGTTTCACCTGTATTTGGATGGACTTTTCTGGTGATAAAAAGGCCGCGTCCCCTGTTTTCGGGTCTTTAAACTCGACCCCATCTTCGGTAATTTTCCTTATATTAGCCAGTGAAAACACTTGGAAGCCGCCCGAATCTGTGAGGATCGGGCTTTTGCGCCGAGCGAATTCATGGATGCCACCTAGTTTACTGATTACCTCTTCACCAGGCTGTAAATGCAGATGATAGGTATTGGCCAGGACGACTTGCACCCCTGTTGATTCGACTTGGGCTGGGGTAAGGCTTTTGACCGCCCCCCGGGTGCCATCAGGCATAAAAGTTGGTGTCAGGACTTCGCCAGCCGGAGTCTTCAGAAGTCCATTTCTGACACCTTGTTTTGTTGATTTTAATACATAGTAGGAATTCACATCTGTTATTCTAGCAGATCATTACGCTTAAGCTGGGTCATTTTCTTGACTACTAATCATTATGTGTGTAGGATATTCAAGTTAATCGGGAGGCGCTCATAGTTTGAGTACCAACGTGAAACATTCGTTGGAGAGTTTTACTCTGTTTTATGAAGAGTTAAACTCGACAGCGAAATCACTGAGTCGTATACGACGCACCCGTCCCGCTGTTGCAATTAAGTAAGGGCTGGCAGGTGGAAAAGACCCTAGACGAGAGCCTGGGGTCTTTTTATATACCCATAACACTGCGGCCAATGTCAGGGTTATGCTCACTTAAAAGAAAGTTTTCCACTTGCAAAAACATTAGCGTAATGACAATATGTTGACATGAAATGTATATATTGTAGTGGCGAGACGAAAGTAACCAATTCTCGTCTACAGAAGAAACAAAACCAGGTATGGCGCCGGAGACAGTGCTTGGAGTGCCAGGCTGTCTTTAGTACCGCCGAAGGTGTAACAGGTGACAAAAGTATCGTCGTACAATCTGGTAACGCTTTTCAGCCCTTCTCACGCGACAAATTGCTGCTGAGCTTACACGCCAGCTTAAAACACCGAAAAACGGCTGTGAGCGACGCTACAGCCCTTACAGGTACGGTCCTCAGCCGGCTTTATCCTCAAATCGCTGACGCTTCCCTGCAGCGAGGCGTTATAGTCAGCACAACCCATCAAATCCTCAAACGCTTCGATAAGGCCGCGGCCACAGCCTACCTTGCCTACCACCCGCTATAACGGCTCCGCCTGCTGAGAGGGGAACATCCCCTCTCAGGCCGCTCCGGCAGCGGAATGAATCCGCTAGTCGGGCTGCTCTCCCCTAATACAAAACTCTAGATGACTTTGCGCCTGTCTTCAGTTATGACGGCTTTATCTGTTACATCAAAGTTATCTAGGTATTTGCCTATTAACAGCCGCGTCTGGGAAGTCAGGGCTGCCAAACAGTTAAAAGCAATCGTGGTTACCGGCAGTAATACCCACTGGAGAACCATGAACAGAGAGCGATGTGCCTTATAGCGTGCCGGTTTAGGCGGCAGTGACTTCAGTCCCAAGAACAGTGTTACCAAGATACCTATAAGCGCGATTGTCTGGATCCGGCCAGCGATAATTGGCAGCTGGTTAGCGGCGTAATCGTCAGGATTTAACAGGGCTGGGATAAAACCTGAAAAAGCTAGAATCAGTGGTGCCGTCGCCCAGCTCCAATGGCCTTCCATAAGTCGAAATAGTTTAAAGGTCAGGTCCAGTTTCGGCACTTTATTAGGAGTGAAGTAGCCTTTTTCGATGACGTAGGCGATATCTGAAGCCCCCCACGCCCACCGACGGATCTGGTTGAACTGGGTACGGATGGTCTTGCGATAGGTGCTAGATAAGACAGCGTCCTGATAGATCGGCAGGTAAATCGGGTAAACATCGTGCTGGCCGTCGTAGCGGAAATAGGTGCGCCAGAACTGATGCCCGTCCTCGACAATTGTGCGAACAGACCAGTAATCCGTATCTATAAGCGTTTGCAGACTCTGGGCATGGGACGAAAAATTACGGATCATATGGGGCCGGACGCTAAGCACGACATTCCAGAAAGAGTTCCCGGTGGCGATCACACGCATCGGCGCTGGCGCATCCCAAATGTTATTAGTAAACATCGGTACTGGCTGGTATGAAACATGCAGCGGATCAGGCGTAACAGCGTAAATATAACTCAGGGCAGCGAAATATTTAGGGTGCGGCCGGTTATCGCTATCAAGCGTCGTTACTATCACGTTTAAGGGGTTAATCCCTTCTGCCTCTATGTACTTTTGCAGTTCGCGGCCGGCGTAAGTTATATTGCCGCCCTTGCCTCTAACCTCTTGGGGATTTAGGGGATGTTTAATAGCCATCGCGTAGCGGAAGCGGTCGCCGTAGCCCTCTACTAGTTTCAAGACTGCCTCCTCTGATTGAGCGCCGTCCCTGCCCTCATAAGCCATGACGAGGATGATGTTGCTAGTGTCATAATCAGCGGCAATCAGGGACTGGATAGTTGGCTCAATAACTTCTTGGGTCTCGTTATAGGCGGCAATGATAACAGCGTGGACGATATCTTCGGCTTTGATCGGCGTCGGCTGCTCCTGGATACGACGGATGTTTTCATAATGCCAAGTGGGGATTTGGCGGTCCACCTGTTCGGTTTTGCCATCGCTGAGTTCGTCTAACATCTGCGACCACGGCAGTTTTTGGTGCTTCTGAATTAGCCGGTAGCCCTGGACTGAGCGGACATTCAGGCCTATCGATTTAGCGAACCATAGCAACAGGTAGGCCAGGATAAAAAATACGGTTAGGCTGGGGTTAAAGATACTCAGTACCGCCGGTAGCAACAGCGTCGACCAGCTCAGGATACCAGGCAGCATTTCGAAGAAGCGATAACGCCTGCCCCTCTCTTCTCTATACGGAATCTCGACGTTGCGCATTATCGCAGCTCAAGCAGCGCATTACTGACGATCAAGGCTACAGCAATGAGTAGTAATCCTAAGTTCAGAACGGCAATCGAAAAGTGGCGGCGGGCATGGTAGATTTTCATGCTTAGAATAGTATTAAAGACCAGTACCAGTACCATGAACACCATGAAGCTGACAATGGTCAGGGAGTCACCGGTTTTGAACTGGCTTAGGCCTAGATTAGCTCGGTACTCCACGATGTAGCCGTCGGATCGGCCGGAGTCTAGACGGAGCAAAATCAGGATGCTGCCAAAGATTGTCAGAAAGGTGTTCACGCTTAAAAGCAGCAGGATTAAACGGTCTTGAAAGTATTTTTTAGGTATATGCATTATTTTATAGAGTTTCTCGTTAGCTAGAAATTATAGTGTTTTACTACAAAAGTCGCCAGCTAAATCTGGTGCGGGTACTGGGAATTGAACCCAGCTCTCAACCTTGGGAAGGTTGCATATTAGCCACTATACGATACCCGCTCGTCGAGGTGTAATGATTCGATGGCCAAACTTCCGACAAAATAAATTTGCTCGTCAGCTCTTGCCATCAAACCAAGCCCTCTCCTCTTCAGTTTTGCGAATCCTCTCGCAAAACTGGTCTAAAGCCAGACGTGGAGCCACCTAGCAGGATCGAACTGCTGACCTACACGTTACGAATGTGTCGCTCTACCAACTGAGCTAAGGTGGCATTTAACGCTAAGTATCGTACCAAACTAGCCTGCTCTAAGCATACAAAAACCACCTTAACGACGGTTAATTTAGTATTGGTGATAGATAGTTATGTAGAATTATTTTTCGCTTGAAGTTCGATTACTCAGTTACGGGGACAACTTCCGTTCCCCCGAAAGTATTGAAGAAGTCCTGGGCAATCAGCCTGACGCGTTCCTGTAGGCCAGTATAGTCAAACTCATGGCTCAAAGGCTCATCTACAACAGGTTCGGTTCCGGTAGCCGTGTCGAATACCCGTAGGTTTCGATGCTGCTTGCCTTCAAGGGCATGAATCAGCTGTAGTTCTCGTTCTTCGGCAGTGAGTGTAAGGGAGCGCAAATCCCAGTGGCTTATGTGGACTATAGAATCTACGGGAGCCCAAGACGGCCTATAAATTCGTCTTTCGGCGTGAGAATGGGGGTTGGTAACTATGCCTTTTTCAAAAGTGGCAGTAAGTAGCCTGCCTAAAGTATGGGTTCGAGCTTGCGGATCACTTGGCGGCTTGAAGTTACCACTTAAGGCATCATAAAAATAACTGTGGTTTACTGAAAGTCTCGAGTTCACGAAAGAAACTATATAATTTAGTATACAAAGAGTCAATCTTGCGTAATGGTTCAATAGCTTGGAATCACCTAACCAGGAGAGCAAGCTATGACTATG
>CAYXCB010000015.1:0-19116 GCA_964463635.1 uncultured Candidatus Saccharibacteria bacterium | reverse complement strand
CAAAAAGAGGAATACTTATCGGGGCGGCTCCTCATTTAAATGCTCATGCTGTTGCAGAGTTTGGCATGACCATGTCACTAGTTATGTGCCGTGACATGATTGAACTTGCAAGAGGCGGATCGAAGTCATTTGAAACTACCAGAAGCCTTAAAGAAATGACGATTGGAATACTAGGACTCGGCCACGTAGGAACAGAATATCTAATCATGGCAAAAGGCATGGGCGCCGAAAAACTCTACTATGCTAACAGGACAAGATTTATTGAAAAAGAGTCACAATATGGAATTACATACTGTGAAAAGACAGAGCTGTTTAGTAAATGCGATTTAATATTTGTGGCTTTAGCCGAGTCTGGACCAGGGGACAAATACGTATCAAAAGCTGATATCAAATCCATGCAGGGAGGATCGATATTAGTAAGTATTGCTGATCCTTCACTTTTTGATAAAGATGCACTGCATGAAGCATTAAACAGTGGAAAGATTCGAGCTGCGTTCGATGAAAATATAGAAGAAGAGCGTTTTCAAAAACTACCACTGGGTACTTGGTATACTCCAAACGTTTCGTCGGCCTTTAATACTGGCCAAACCATAGAGGATGTAAGTAGTAGTTGTGTTACAACAATGATTAATCTATTAAAAACCGGAGAGGATAAGTACAAAGTTTCACAATGAGGATTTTGTTTTTTGGCGATAGCATTATGCAAGGGTTTTATGACTCACAGGGCGGCTGGGCCCAGCGCTTAATTAACGAATACCACGCCAAATCTTTAGATAGCCTAAAACAAGGCAAAGACACTGTAGAATGTTTTAACCTTGGCATCTCGGGAGATACTGCAACGGGCATACTCGAGCGTTTTGATAATGAGTTTGGCGCCCGGCAACTTTATGAGGATGAAAACTTAGTAGTAATCGCCATTGGTACCAATGACGCCATACTACGGGAAAATCGAGCACTAATGGACGTCTATCAGTTTCAGGAAACTTTAGAAAAGTTACTGGATAAAGTTAAAAGTGTCGCGGATAAAGCATTGTTGGTTGGATTACCAGCTGTTGACCAGTCGATGACGGATCCTTGGATATACAGCACCACTAATAAACAATGGCACAACAAACGGATAGATGTATTTGAAGACACGATCAAGCAATCTGCTGAACGCATGGACATGCCTTTTGTGCCAATTTACGACAGATTCAAGGCCGAACTAGATAACGGCAGGGACTTACTGAGCGACGGGCTCCATCCAAATGAGGCTGGGCACCAGTTGATCCTAGAACTAGTTAAACCAGAACTAGAAAAACTCCTAGCCTAAGCTGCGGGCAGAGCAGTAATATTAGCATCACTAAAAGGATAACGAGACATATGACGATCCTGATGATGGAACAAACGCTGGCTAATATGATCTAGGGTAACGACTCCTTGAAGTGTTTGTGGCAACTGGGTACTCACTAATGTATACAAGCCCTCTTCTGGCAATGGTAAAAGACCCACGGTATGCGCACCACGACCAGTCGATACATCTACCGCGACCCTATAGTCCTGAGCAATTAACTGATTAACAATTCGCTTAAAGCCTAGAGGGGTTTCGGCGCGTTTAAATAAGACGTCTCGGCAGGTTAAACCGCCTAAGCTGCCAACTATCCTATCAATCACGTACTCTAACTCGTCATTATTCGTTTCACGGGCTTCCCGACGCAACTGGCCATACCAGTTAACGAAGTCTTTATATTCCCGGTATACCCCAGGCGGGAGGCTGTGATAAGGAGATATTTGTTCAAGTGCGGCCGGAAAGCATGTAGGGATAAAGGGTCCGGTTACGCGACGGGCTACATTACGACGGTAACTCGCAATACTCATTTGCCTTACTGTAGAACGCTTATTGTTGTTTCGCAACTGTTTTGTGCGAGAAATTTCATTGACCTCATATTGTAGTACCGGCACTATGTCGCGAGGTACCTTAGGCCCTTTAGTGCTTACTAGCCCAATTGAACGAACGGTTCGCCGTTCCATATAATTTCACTAGCAAACACTATCACACCGAGGTATCCCTTTTAGCATAAACAAGGGAAGGAGGGCGTATGCCCGAAAAGTTTGGAATGCGCGAGCATGTAGCTGCTGCTAGCGCGGGTATTTTATTAGGATTAGGAACGCTCGCCTTACAGACTCAAGAAGTTGAGGGCAACAAAAATAGCGAAGATGAGCAGGCGCTTATATACGGGCTCAGCGCTGGCGACGCAGTAATCTACGATGCCGAACAGACGGATACACCACAGCACTATGAGAATGTTGATAAGGTCGTAACTACCAGCTCAACAACAACCACAACCCTGCCGCCGCCAACTACAACTACAGCTCCAAAACCGCCTCCTTCGCCTCCGCCTCCCCCGCCCAGCGGCACGCATCAGGAGTGGATGGCTGCGGCCGGCATTAGTCCTGACCACTACGACGAAGTCGACTTCATTATGAGCCGAGAGTCCAGCTGGGACCCCACTAATGTTAGCCCTAAAGGCTGTATCGGGCTTGGACAAAACTGTCCCGACGACAACGGTAATTACTGGTTGAAGGAAGCATGCCCCAACTGGCAAAGTGATCCTGTCTGCCAACTAAAGAGGTTCGAAGTCTACGCCGTGGGGCGTTATGATAGTTGGGAAGGAGCCGTAAGCGCCTGGAAATCACAGGGCTGGTGGTAACTAGAAAACCTCCTAACCTGGTTGCTATAGGGTCGCACCCTATAGCAACCATTTAAGCATTTGCTAGTTGTTCCTTGAATTCTGCAAGTTCCTCGCGACGATTCTCGTATTCTTTTAGAAAATCAAGATATAAAACTTTATCATCAAAAAGTTCTAGAATTTTATCAGGCTTTATCCAGTTTGCTTGTCGATTATTAAGATAATAAGGCAAACTTGACCACTCGTATGTTTCATAATTTTGTGGATTCATATGGATGTACCGACTAACGTGTAAAAGTTGGGCATCGCTAGTAATTCTAACGGCTCTATATCTTTGCTGGAAGACAGCCCCAACGCGCTTGTAGCGCTTATTAAAATACATGCTATAAGCAACAGTTATACTTTTCATAAAATTAGTAATCGCTGTTTCGGTTTCTTGGAAGATAAAAAAGTGAAAATGATTGTTCATAAGACAGTAGGCTAGCAAATCAACTTCATCCTTATAACTAGGATAGGGTTCGCGATTTGGCTTTTTCTCTACTTCATCACCCAGATAGCGTTTAATTAACCCTAGGAAGACAATTCTATCTTGTCGATCAAGAAAGATATTGTTTTTATTTACACCACGATTATAGATGTGGTAATAACTTTCTGGCACATATTCTTTTACTACGTTTCTTCCTGGCATGATTACATTATGCTATAGGGTCGCACCCAATAGCAAGAAGGAATGGTATACTGGGCGGATGAAACAAACGCAAGCGCTTAGTGTGATGCTGGCTGGGAAGTCGGTTTTTCTGACTGGCCCGCCAGGTGCTGGCAAGACTTATATACTGAATGAGTTTATTCGCAGGGCTAAGAAAAAAGGCAAAGTGGTGGCCGTTACGGCCAGTACTGGCATAGCTGCTACGCACATTGGCGGCGTAACCATTCACTCATGGTCTGGTTTAGGTATTCGCGAGTTTATAGATTCTCGTACCCGCCAGCAACTAGCCGGCAACGCTAAGCTCAGTAAGCGTTATAACTCCACGGACATCTTGGTGATTGACGAGGTATCGATGCTGCATGGCCATCGGCTCGACATGGTTAATGAGGCCTGCAAACTTCTGCGTAAAAGCGAGCGGCCTTTCGGCGGCTTGCAAGTTATTCTAGTCGGCGACCTATTCCAGCTGCCTCCCGTGAACCGGGATAATTCGGCGCCGGACTTCATACATTTATCTGGTGCTTGGCAAGAGTTAAGCCCGCGAAGCTGCTACCTAAGCGAGCAGCACCGACAGCAAAACGACGGCCTACTGGACTTACTCGAAGCTATGCGCCGGGGCGAGTTAGAGACTTATCACGAAGAACTTTTGCAAACCCGAATAGGTCAAAAGCCGGCAGGCGGCCAAACGGTTACTCGGCTCTATGCCCACAATGTTGACATTGATACCGTCAATCAAAAGCATCTGTCTGCCCTGATAAATCAAGTGCATGAATATGAAATGGAAACCAAGGGCGGAGCGGTTAAGGTCGAGCAGCTGCAGCGCAGCGTACTGGCGCCGGACGTATTAGAGCTCAAAGCAGGGGCGGAAGTGATGTTTGTGGCTAATAATGTGGCGGCCGGGTTTGTAAATGGCACTCGTGGTCAAGTAATTGACTTTAAGGATGGCAAACCAATCGTTCGTCTCAATAAAAGCAGCCGTCGTATCAGAGTGGAACCGCACAGCTGGAAGCTTGAAGAAGACGGTAAAATTAGAGCTGAAGTTAGCCAGTTACCACTGCGCTTGGCTTGGGCGATCACGATTCATAAAAGCCAAGGCATGAGTCTCGACTCAGCCGAAATTGATTTGAGCAAAACGTTTACGCCTGGCATGGGCTACGTGGCGCTGTCGCGGGTACGCAGTATTGATGGCTTGTTCCTGGGCGGCATCAACTCTATGGCCCTGCAGATGCACCCGGCGATTTTTGAGCTGGACCGCAACCTAAAGTCGCTATCAGCGGAACTCGCTACCGTTACACTAGAAGCAGAAGACGAAACAGAGGAAGAAATTGTAGCTAATCCAATTAATGAAGCTTTGCTGGCTAAACTAAAAACTTGGCGGACAGAACGCTCAAAGGCGGAAAGCATGCCAGCTTATATCATCGCCCATGACTCTTTGCTGGAAACTATTGCCACCAAATGTCCTCAAACTGAAAGCCAGCTGCTAGCTCTAAGTGGTATCGGCCCTGCCAAAGCCGCCAAATACGGCCCCGACATCCTATCCATCACTATAGCGGCCTGAGTTCTGAGCCTGAAGGGGTATACTGGAGCTATGAAATCACAGGAAGACGAGTTTTATCAAGAAGCCAGTACTTCGGTAGCTGACTATGTCGAAAACTCTACGCCAGTGCGCAAAGAGAAACGGAAACGGCGTAAAAAGTCGATCATTTTTCTAGTTCTAGCTTTGTTGATTATCGGCGGCGCGGCCGCGTATTTTCTAACCAAGCCTAAAAAAGCCGCAGAAAACACCCAAGCTCAAGCCCCAGCCCAAGAAACCGTTGAAGCTCCAGTCAGTACCGAGAACTTTGTATCGCAAGACTTGAAACTAACCTTTGATTACCCTAGCAATTGGACGGTGGACGATAATACGACTGGGCAAATCCGGGTTGTTTCACCAAAGGTCAGCATCAAAAATGCTGACGGCCAAGCCGCCGATGGCAGTGTCGTGGTTCTAATCCGCAGCAAAAGCCTGCCTTTGAGCGAATTTAGTGCTAATGCCCAGGCCGTCCAGGCATCGGAAAAATTTAGCTATACTAGCCCGACATCAAACCAACGGCAGGAAACTTTCTTAAGCTTCTTGTCGTTTGGCGCTAGTTCCAGCGCTGTCGACAGTGTTTTTATTACCGGCGATAGCGGCTATCAGCAGGGAGCGACAGTATCCAAAGCTGACCTAACGCCAGTTGAGCCAATTGTGAGCATAGCTTTTTACGCTTGCGACAAAGCGGAATGTGAAGAGTCTACGGCTTTCATGTTTGAAGAATGGGGAAGTAATAAAATATTCACAACCGCCAAAGAGATCTTGCGGTCACTATCAATTAACTAAAATTGATCTGGTATTAGTTTTGGTATCAAACTTTTAAATCTGTCCTGGGGTTTCCCGCCAGGAATAGCCTGGATCTCACCTGACAATTGTTGGGCATAAGGAGTAGACGAATTATTTGCTGCATCAATGATAGTCGAACCAAATAACGCAACAACCTTGTGAACATCTTCTCCATAACCAAATTCTTTGGCCATTTCTAAATCCCATGCAGCTAAGGCTTCTCTAGAACCTGGCCTAAAAGTACTCATTTCATTCCCCCTTAAAGTGAAAGCCTCCCCTAGAGTGGGGAGGCTTAACGACTTTGTCTTTATGATTGTTATTGTTGGTTTGTCATAAATTTCAAGCCAGCGTCTCCCCAGTCGCCATTAGAATGGCGATCTTTGCGCTCGGCTTGTTTGTTTTATGGACCATAATTCCAGGCTACGCCCCTTCAGCATTAACGTCAATAACATTTTTCTACGCAAATACTTGGTATGTCATACTAATACAAGCCTATGCTTGAAGAAATCCAGCCTACCACTACAAACCCTGGCGCCAGTAACGCTAGCGATTTTCAGCCGCCGACCCGCAATCCTCAAAGGGCGCAGGGACAACTTTTCCAGCAAACATCCAATATCCAGCAACCGGAAATGGAAAAAGTTCTACAAAATGGTAATGCGCGTATCAACGTACCTGTTAATCCCGCTCCCGCGCCTATAGTAGTCACTAAGCCCAAGTCATATGGCGGAATAATTATCTTGTTGCTAATAGCCGGCGCGGTAATTATTCTGGCGGTCGCCCATCGGCTGCGTAAACGCATTTCAGCATCAACACCACCGGTACAGCCTCAAGAAGCAGCAACACCTGTACCAATTCAACCACCCATGGCCGTTAAGAAATTCAAATCTAAATCCAAAAAAGCCGTCAGCAAAGTCAAAAAACCATCCAAACGCAAACGCCGATAAGCCCTCTCTGTTAACTGCTTGTGCTTTCTGATACACTGGGAGCAATTAATAGCATTATATGGCCAAAAAAGATACCTCCGCTGGAGATCAGCAAAAACTAGACGATAAAGCCTACCAAGACGCCATTGAGGAAAAGGTCCGTTTGATGCTGGACCCAAAACTCAAAGACCCTAAGCCGGTAGAACCGCCAACTGAAGCAGCGGCTGAAGCCACAACCGCTCCCGAAATAGAAACAACCGAACCCACTTTTGAAAGCCCGCGGGAAATAGTGTCAGAGTCTGAACCTGTTAATAAACCAGAAACTCATGACGCAACTGAGACGCTCGAGGAAGAACCGCCGGAAGACAACGCGACCGCTGAAGCGGTAGATGAGATTGTCGCTAAGGAGGGTGACGATCTGCTAGCTCATGACGACGCCAAATTGGCCGAAGCTACAGATCACGACAAGCCGAGTTTCCGTTCACGGCTTAAAGATTGGTGGAGTGGTTGGTGGGGTAACCCTAAAACTAAATGGGCAACCATTATCGCGGCAGTTGTTATTGTAATTACTGCCATAATCTTACCGCCCAGCCGCTACTTCCTGCTCAATACAGCCGGTGTCCGCGGCAGCGCCTCGTTAATAGTATTAGATGACAGTACCCAGCAGCCGCTGCGAAATGTTCAAGTGAGCATCGGCAAACAAACAAGCCAAACTGACGCGGATGGTAAGGTCAAACTTAGCCATCTAAGACTAGGCACCAACCAAGTTGTGATTGAAAAACGGGCTTTCGCGGCCCTTAACCGCAAACTAACAATCGGCTGGGGCAGCAATCCGCTGGGCGACTTCAAACTGCAGCCAGTCGGCGCCCAGTATTCGTTCGTAATCACTGACTATCTATCTGGTAAACCGCTAGAAAAGGTCGAAGCTGTCCAGAACGATTTCAGCGCCTTCTCAGACGAACAAGGCAAATTGAAACTAACACTTGAAGCTGATCAAGCCGAAAAAGAAGTCGAGGTAATCATCAAAGCCGAAGGCTATCGGGACGAAAAAGTTACCCTAAACCTAGATAGCAAAACCGAAATAGCCTTGCAGCTAGTGCCCGGCCGCCAACACGTTTTCGTCTCAAAACGCTCTGGCAAATACGATGTTTATAAAATTGATGCCGACGGCAAAAACGAATCAGTCCTACTAGCTGGCACCGGCAGCGAGCGCAGCGATCTAGTGCTGGCACCTCATCCGACCAAAGGAATAGCCGCCCTAGTGTCTACCCGTGAAAATGTCCGCAACCGCGATGGCTTCCTACTCAGCACTTTAACAATTATTAACAGTACAGATAATACAGCTAGCAAAATAGCCCAGTCTGAGCGAGTCCAGATTGTAGACTGGTCCGGCGATCGGCTGGTATACGTCCAAATTGCTGCCGGCGCTAGCGCGTCTGACCCTAATCGGCACCGCCTGATGAGCTACAGCTTAGAAACTGGCGAATCCAAAGAACTAGCCGCCTCGAATTATTTCAATGATGTTTTTTCGGCCGGCGGCAGTATCTTTTACGCACCATCTAGCGCTTACACCAGTGAAAAGGCTAGCTTGTTTAAGATAGCCGCTGACGGCAGCGGCAAACAAACCGCCTTTAACCAGGAAGTCTGGAATGCCTTTAGGACTGAGTATGACAAATTAGTAATAACCGCCGGCCAGGACTGGTATGACTACCGTATTAGCGATGGCAAAAGCTCGCGCCTAAACGGCGAGCCAGCCAACTTGCATTCTGGTGTCTATGTCGATAGCCCTGACCACCACCACAGCCTTTGGGTAGATGTTAGAGACGGCAAGGGCGTTTTACTGGCTTATGACTTAGATAAGAAAGAAGACGTCCAAATCTTAGAGCGCAGTGGTCTTAGCAACCCCGTCAGATGGCTTAATAACAGCGCTGTAGTCTTCCGTATTAAAACTGATTCCGAATCAGCTGATTACGTCATGAGCCTTGATGGCGGCGAAGCTCGCAAGCTTAAAGACGTTACCAATACCTCTGGTGTTGACCAGTGGTATTATTATTAGCCCTTGAGAGGGGAACATCCCCTCTCAACGCGCCGGCGGCGAAATAAATTCGCCTGTCGGGCTGCTCTCCCCTAAGACAGGACTGCTCTTCCTGGAAAAGGAACTGAAAAGTCTGGAATGAATCCATACTTTTCAGGATTTAATTATTTGCTAGGCTGCTTTTTCCGTAGAAATCTTATAGCTCGCAGATGGTGAGTTGGCCGTCGGCTTGAAGGTAGCCGGTAATGACTCTGTTGCGCAGCTGGTAAGGAGCAGCTATCTTAACGGTGCGAGAGGCTTTTACTAGCTTGGCTTTTTTGAGCTGGTCAACCATTAGGTCGCGTTCAGCATTCGTGTCGGGGTGGATCATGTGGGTCAGCTGGGCATTGTGCCTGATAATTCCAAGTCCGGTATCCAGCGACGCAGCGCCAAGCCACAAATATTTTGCACCGACTGAGAAGTTCTTGGGATGATGTTCTTTCCAAAAAGCTACATGTTCCTTGAAGTGCTCGGCAACCTCCGGCTTTACAGCCCAGAAACGGACATGATGCCTTTGGCCAGGATTATGACTAAGAGGCAACTGAAAACCCAGATCCTGCGACCGGCCAAACAAATACAAATTACTAAAAGGCGCGTTATGATAAGGACGCTTGAATAGTAGCGACATCCCCAGGCGAAACAGTGTTTTCGAAGTTCGCGGCTCAGCTAGATGCCAGCCGATTCCAGTCATCGCGTTGACGACATCTTGACTGGTGCCGAACAGGCCGATATTAATCGGGTCGCTGGCAAAGCCGTCAGGTGTGGTGGAATAAAACGGCACGTGACGAGGCCGAGACACTAAACGAATTAAACGTATGGAAAGGGGGATTAACAAATAGGCAACTAAAACATAAGTCGCCAGTACAGCCGCCGCGGCAGGTAAACGGCGGTTGATTACAGGATATAGATCCTTAATTACTAGGTAAGTAACACCAATACCGGGCAAAAAAACCATAAATCGTTTAATTAGTCGTATAACCGCTTGAAGCATCTATATAAAGTGTTGCACTGAGAGCATATACTGTCCAGCTAAAGCTAGAGCAACAAATATTTGCTTATGCTAAAATAAGCCTAAGATGACCGCTCAAAAACAGATCAAAACAACAATTAGCGTTGCTATGGTGATGCTAGTGTTGCTGTTAGCAGGTTTGGCTACTGTTCGGGCCCAAGAAACAATTAACTCCGAAGACCAAACTACCACTGAGCCAAAGACCACTATCCAGGAGCGTCTAGTCAAACGCAAGGCCGCTTATCAGACCAAACTCAACTCATCAGAGCTGGCTCGCTTGCGTGCTCGCTGCAAAGGCGCCCAGGTTCCGCTGGGTCCGATCCGTGACAAATTAGTAACAACTCAGAAAAACCGAGTTAATGCCTACAATACGCTTCAGGACCGCCTGAATTTGATGGTCACCAAAGTTGACGACAAGGCTGATACAACCG
Organism: uncultured Candidatus Saccharibacteria bacterium; assembly: GCA_964463635.1. Lineage (GTDB taxonomy): Bacteria > Patescibacteriota > Saccharimonadia > Saccharimonadales > CAZARM01 > CAYXCB01. The sequence goes on along the minus strand of CAYXCB010000015.1, from coordinate 8,948 downwards.
AACTGCAGAGCCAGATAAAGGTGTTGGATGAAAAAATTACGGCCCTAGAGCAATCCATAGCTGATTATCGGCAAGCTGTCAGCGATTTAATTGAAATTGACTGTGCGACTGATCCTAATGGGTTTAAGGCTTCACTGGAAGAAGCCAGGTCGCTTCTGGCCAAACTGAAAGAAAGTTCCAAAGACATCCGCACCTACATTAACGACTCCATCAAACCCAGTCTGAAAACTATCCGCGAAACTTTAGCTAAAGAGCAGAAAAGCGTAATTAATTGATGGAACCTTCGCGGCCTACTAGACCAGTTATGGACATCCAGCCTCGCGATGTTCCAGCGCCAGTATCACGGCCGATAGTACCGGCTAGCAGACCCGCGCCTGCGGCTACAGTTTCAACCCCAGCCGTCCAGCCAGCCCCGGCAATTCCAACGCCAGCTGTGGAAGCTCCGACCCCTGTACAAACACAAAAGCCTGATAGTAAACCTGCTGACTCGCCATTGCCGCCGCGTGCCCGGGCGCCGATCGCGGCTATTATTGTGGCTTTAATTGTTGCCGGCGGCTTAGCCGCCCTGACAGTCTTTACGTTTTTAAAAACTCAGAAACAAACGCAGGAAAAAACCGAAACTACGACCACCCAAGCAGTTATGCCAGAAGAAGTCGACGCTACAACCCAAGCCATTGATAGTGAACTGAATACCCTAAACGATACTCAAGACTTCGACGATAGTACCATGACCGACCAAGCCCTCGGGTTATAATAGACTTTAATGACCTTTGACGAGTACCAGAAACTGGCGGCTAGAACTGACATCATGGGCGACGGCAGTGCTAGAAATGCCCACGATCCGGCTTATATAGCCAAGATCCTTGGCCTCAGCGGCGAAGCCGGCGAAGTCTCGGAAAAATACAAGAAAATTATCCGGGATAAAGGCGGGGTAATTAACCAAGCTGACAAAGACGAGATTATTAAAGAACTTGGCGATGTGCTGTGGTATGTGGCCATTTTGGCGCGTTACTTAGGTGTTAACTTTGAAGAAATCGCTAGCAGAAATATTGATAAACTATCAAGCCGGCATAAGCGCGGAGCGATTAAAGGTAAAAGCGACAACCGATGACATACGACATTGCTATTCCTTATACGGCATGCTATTTGCTGGTCAAAAAGGACAATAAATTAGCCTTTTTACTGCGCAGTAACACTGACTGGATGAACGGCTATTATGGCGTACCGGCCGGCAAAGTCGAAAAGAACGAAAGCTATAAGGCCGCAGCCGTTAGAGAAGGCAAAGAAGAAGTAGGTATTACAATCAAGCCAGCCGATCTAAAATTTATCCATGTTCAGCACCGCCGGGAAGGTTTTGACTGGGTTGATGTCTATTTTGAGGTTACAAAATGGCAGGGGGGTGTGCGTAATGCGGAACCCCAAACCCATAGCGAACTTAAGTGGTTTGAGCTTAATAAATTACCAGACAATGTCATCGTATCTCAGCGCGCAGCTCTAGAGGAAATTAAGGCCGACAAACTGTATAGCGAATATGGCTGGAGGTAATCTCTAGGACGGGGAGTACTGGGAGTTAATGATACTTTTTGCGATTCCAGCATCGTTTTGCCCTGCGATGAACGGGATGGCAGCTGCGGGGTTATTAGGGTCAAAGTCATGCCCCATGATTTGGCTCCCCTCATTATGGGCTAGACGGCCATCAAAGGCAGATAGGCCAAAAACTGCCCCGTCTATTAGTACCGGCAAAGGACCAGATGCACCTATGGCTATATTTTTCTGCCGAGAACTAGGCACGTTCTGCACGCTAAACTGGCTACCATATTCTCCATCATTGGTGACAATAAACTGGTCGGGTTGATTCACTATTTCAACGTTCTCATTAATAGGCTCAACAATAGTGAAACCGGCTTCAATTAAGGGCGGGGTCAGTACGTTTTTTATGAACGCTTCATTTGCTAAATCTTCAGCAACTCGTTCCGGAGTTGAATAACTAGTAGTTGGTGTGGTTAAAGTTTCTGATGGTGAAACTATTACTGGGTCGGGTTCAGTGAAATCAGGAATGGCAATCTTGCCAAGGACAGACTTGCTCAAAGGCTTACTAACAGTATCTTCCGGGGCTGTACCTTCAATAACAGCCGCTTGCAACTCTTTTTCGGGGCTACAAACGAGCGCTAGAGCAAAAGCTAAACCCACGACCTTTTTATTTCGTTTCATTGCTTACATTTGAACATAGCAACAGCAATTAATAAAGCTAAAGGCTGTTGCGGAATAAACACTCCCAGTGTAGATTCTGGTATGATTAACACTATGAATAAAAAGATACTAGTAGTTGATGACGAAAACTTGGTTCGAAAAAGCCTGGCGAAATCCTTAAGTCTAGCCGGCTATGATGTGGATGAAGCTGTTGACGGCAAAGAGGGGTTAGAAAAAGCCTTGGCTGGCCACCCCGATTTGATTATTTCTGATATCCGCATGCCTGAGCTTGACGGCCTGCAGATGTTAGACCGGCTGCGCGTTGACGAATGGGGCAAGCAAGTCCCCGTAATTATTTTATCGAGCGATGAGACGACTAGTTCTGTTAACCAAGCGCTAGTAGCAGGTGTAACAGTTTACCTTTCAAAGAATACGCTGAACCCCGACACAATTACCCAGCAGATTAAAGCGGCTTTGTAGCAGTCCTTAAGTTCGCTGGCAGCGATACAAACATAGTCGTACCTTTGTTTTCTTCTGATTCTAGGCGCAATGAGCCGCCGTGCTCCTCGATGATTAAGCGGGTAATCCAAAGCCCCAGTCCGGTTCCGTGAGCTTGGACTTTAGTAGCATTGGCAGCCCGATAATATCCGCCCAGGACTTTATCTTGCTCTTCTTTCGGGATGCCTATACCGTGGTCCTTGATCGAAAAAATATGTTGATTTTCCTTGAGCTCATAGCCAATATCAATCGTGGAATTTTCAAAAGTATATTTAATCGAGTTAGACACCAGGTTCATGAATGATCGCTTGATGGCGCTCAGGTCGCCTTGGGAATAAGCCGTTTCCGGTACTGAGTCGTCAAAGTTAATGGTCAAGTTTTTTTCCTTGGCACCGAGGCTCAGAGTTTTTTGGACATCTTTAACGGCGCTAACTAGCTCGATGGTCTCACTCTGCATTTTATCAGCCTGGCCGCGTTCAAATACCGACAGATCCAGGATTTCATTGATAGTTGCCGTTGACGATTCAGCACTCTTAAACATATCTTGCAGCAAAGCCTTTTGCTCGGCGTTTAAATTTGTATCTGATTTCAGCATAGACTGAATAGCCCATAACATACCACTCAGCGGCGAGCGCAGCTCATGCGAAGCAATCGACACAAACTGGTTTTTTAGCTCAGTGATTTGCCATTCTTTGTCCTGGAGTTTGCGGTCGCGGATTAAACCAGCTAGCGGTATCGCCGCAAGTGTCAGGGGTACCAGCGCATAGACGGCAATCTGAGCGTAGTAATCAAACGCCGGCGTGTCGATGCCAACCATGGCAATTGTCTGGTTCGTGGCTGGATCGATGACTGGCGCCAGAGCGGTAATCCAAGTGCCTCGGCTATTTTTGGCCGGTCCTTCAATGAAGGCTTTAGTTGAGCCTAGGCCAGCCAGCAAACGCGGCGAAACTTCTGGGTTAACTTCGCCCGGATCAAAATGTTCAGGGCTGCCGTCGAGCGTCGAGTCGACCAAAAATACTGCTTGATCATTATGTTTTTTAGTCAGATAAACGAAATCAAGATCGCGGTTGTCGGCCTTTATGCGCTCTAACCGTTCCTTCAGCTCTTTGTACTCGAACTTATCTAGATCAGTTTCATTGGCTTCCAGGAACGCGATTGATTCAGTTGGCAGGGCATTAGCAACCGTCTGGGCTCGGCCGATTAAATAATCCCGGCTGCGCAGGTCAACCGTAATCGCCGCGAACAAGGCACTCATAGCACCCGTGATAATAACCAGCATCATTACGACGCTGGTGAGCCGTCGGGGTTTTCGGATAAAATGTAAGCGATTTTTGTCTTCTGTGACAAGCTCTTCCACCCCTAAACTATAGCATAAGAGGTAACGCCTTCGGCTCTGAGAGGGGAGTATCCACCCGTCATTCGCTGCTGCGAATGCGGTCGGACCCACCTCGCTGCCGTCGCAGCTCCGGCCTTGCAAAATGCCTCAGACATTTCTCACCCTCTCAGGTCGCGCCGGCAAAATGGAATACATTTTGTCGGGCTGCTCTCCCCTAAAACAAAAGACTTATTTTTTGGCGGCGAAGCGGGCGCGGAGCCACTCATCCAGTGAACCGCCGCCGCCGCCGGCCATGGCTACAACCATATCACCGTTGCTTAAGTGGTCTCGGATTGTTTTTTCCAAGGAGTTATCAAGCTCCCTGGCTTCAGCGATTGACGGGTCGCTTAGGTGAGAAATTAGCTCCGCCGGCGATAGTACTAGCTGGCTTGGATCCTCGCGGGCTAAATAGCTCGGCACCCAGTAAACCTTATCGGCGCCGCTAAAACTGTCTTTATAATCGTCCAGCACGTAATGCTGCCGCCTATTAGTCAGTGGTTCGTAAACGACCACTAGCTTCTGATTGGACTGTTCGGCCATTTCGGTAGCCACGCTCATGCCACCGAGAATCTTTTCCGGTGTATGGGCATAGTCGCTGTAGAGGTTTTTTGCGATTAACTCCATGCGGCGCTGCAGGCCGGGGAAACGGTCCATTATTTTGATCAAATCTTCCACCGGCTTCTGGGTAACTTCAGCTACGGCCTGGATGGCCAGCCAAGCGTCCAAGCGGTTGTATTTGCCAGCCAGCTTGATGTCGTCAATCATAGGGTTGGCCGAATCCTGGACTGAGTAATGTTTGCTTCGCTTTAAGCCCAAATAATCAAAATCTTCCTGCCACAAGATAGTCCACTCGGTCTGCTCGATAAATTCCCTAAACGCCAGGACGTAGTCCTCGCGGGTTGGGAAAATTTCATGGTGGTCCCAGCTGACACCCGTTATTAAACTCAAATGAGGTTCAAACTCCAGGAAATTGCGGTCAAATTCATCGCATTCGTAGACAAAGTATTCGCTGTTTTTGTGATATTGGCCCATATCACCAAAAGGAATTTTGGCTCCGACCGAATAACTGAGGGGTATGCCCAACTCCTTAAATAGCCAGACTGCCATGGCGGTTGTGGTCGTCTTGCCGTGCGTGCCGGCTACGGCGACCATCTTGAGGTTCTTTTCGCTTAAAATCAGGTTAATTAGCTCGTCGCGCTTGCTCATTTTGATACTTTGCTCCTGGCAAAAGACAATCTCCGGATGGTTAGGGTTCTCTAGCGGCAAAGCCGACGAATAAACATACCAGTCTATCGGTTCCTCATCATGAACATGTGCAATCATGTCGCGGTCTTGGCCAATGTGGATATCCAGGATACCTTGCTTGCGCAGGTAGCGTACGTATTGGGAATCTTGCTTGTCAGACCCAGAAACGGTGAAGCCAGCCTGCTTGGCAATCAAAGCCAAGGGCCCAATGGCGGTACCCCCTATGCCGCTAAAGAATATATGCATGCATATATGGTAGACTTAAGGGGAATAAAAGTAAAAACTAAAAGAGCATGAATCCCGCTAGAACTCAAAAGACGACCACAACTCCTAAAACGGCTGAACACGTGTCTGCTGCTCAGCCGTTAATCAATAACAGACAGTCAAGTGAGTTCTAATGGGATGAATAAACGAGCATTACATCATCTCTGGGTCAGGATTCGCCCAGTCAGCTATTGGTATTTTCTGGCCGGTTTTATAGTTTTTGGCCTGCTCGGGCTGCAGGCGTACCGACAGAATAATATTGAGATGATCAGTTTGCGCGAAGCTGTCTTTAAGGCCGACGCCGAAAACGGTGATATTGAAGCAGCTCTGCGGGATCTCCGCGAACATGTCTATGCCCACATGAATACAGCGCTTACCAGCGGTGATACATCAATTAAACCGCCAATTCAGCTCAAGCACCGCTACGAACGACTACTGACGGCTGAAAAAGAGCGGACAGAGGCAGCCAACGGCAATCTTTATACCGAGGCCCAGGCGGACTGTGAACGGCGTTTCCCAGCTGGCTTGTCCGGTAGCAACCGCTTGCCTTGCATTGAAGAATATTTAGTCTCGCATGGCGGCGTAAAAGAGCAGTCGATACCAAAAGAACTCTACCAATTTGATTTCGTCAGTGCCAAGTGGTCGTTTGACAGGGCTGGCTGGATGTTTATCCTCAGCGGCTTGTTCGGGCTACTGTTCGTTATGCGGTTTGCCATGGAACATTGGCTGCGCCATAAAATTCACGAACACTCTTGAAATTAAAACACCCCGGCTCGTCGGGGTGTTTTAAAAACCTAAATCAGCGATTTACTCGGTAGTGGTTTCAGTTTCAGCAGCTGGCGTGCTCTGCTCAGCCTGCTGTTCACAGTTCTGACCGTTTGGATTCTGCTTCTTGTACTCGGCTACAGCCTTGGCGACTTGGCCGTCGTCTTTTAGGTTTTCCCAGAAGACAACCTGTTCGCTATTGATCACCATTTCATCTGTAGGCCCATGAAGCTCACAACCTAATTTAACGAGGGAAATATCGTTAGCTGACGCTTGGGCGTCGGCTTGGTCAGGCTGGACCTGTTGGTTAACCCGCAGGTAGTAGATATCGCGAACACGCATGTAGTCATTGTTGAGGTCATTGATGTGTCCAAAGTAAACTTGGCCGCCGTTTAGGAACACGGCCTGCATCTTACTTGTATCAACGTGCTTACTTTGGGTAGCCGGGCTGCCCAGGACGATTGTCCAAAGCAAAGCAACCACTAGGATAGTGGCGGCAAATAACAACACCACGGAAGCTAACTTGAGGCCTACCATACTTTTTACGCCAGCCTTGCTGCTTCTATGCGAACCGCCGCCGCCGGGGTTTGCGACGCTACTGATTGGCGCGCTGGTTGGTTGGGAAGGGCGATCGCCCCGATTCATGAATTCCATTTGAAAAATCCACCTTCTTTTTAGATTTTCTTTATGGATGTAAGTGTAATGCATAAGCGGCTTATTGCGCAAGCCCTGTTAAATGCCGCGCAGCGGTGCTCAATTTAAGCTCCGATCGGCCATATTTGCCCCTTAAACCTGACGAAAAATGAAATTTTACAATTACAGATAATAACAGGGGTGAAAATGAACAACAGAGGCCATCAGATACACAAAGTCTATTGACAACACTAAAACCCCAAGAGTATGTTAGGAGTACCAAACTAATGTAAGAGAGAGGGAGAAGCTGCTATATGGCTTACAAGCACACAAATTCTAAAGGGGTGACTTACTACTTGAACTGTAAAGACGTCACACTTCGTGGCGGCAAACTGCAACGAATCTATTACTTCAGCAAGGACCAGCGTCCAGAAGGCTGCGACCTACCAGATGGTTACAGTGTCAACGAAAACCCACGAAACGGTTTCTTGACTGTTAAAAAAGGCGTCTAAAGTCTTTAAATAAAACTACAAACTTTAAAAACCCGGGCTAGTCCCGGGTTTTTTTATTTTGCTTAGGCGTGGCAAATCCAAGTAGTTTTTAGTCTGCTATGATTAAACTATGAAACATACCGCAGAACAGATGCGTATCACCGCATGGTCACTCAGCGGTATTGTCGTTTTACTCGCTTTAATCGTCTGGGGGCAGGGGTTTGAGTGGGAATTTGACAAGCTTGATAGTTATCAGTTGTTTCCACTGTTTGGCCTGATCGCCTTTAGCGTCATGTGGTCGCACTACATTGCTAGTGCCCTGCGCCAGTATTCCGGGCTGGAGAGGGGAGTGCTGAAGGATTACCTCAGAATAACCGGTTACGTGGTCTTAGGGGCCATTCTGCTGCATCCCGGGCTAATTTCCTGGCAGCTCTGGCGCGACGGCGAAGGCTTGCCGCCCGGCAGCGAGTTCAGTTATGTCGGCGACAGTCTAAAAGTTGCTGTAACGCTTGGTATGGTGGCGCTATTTATGTTCCTGGCGTATGAACTTCACCGATGGTTCGCACGCAAATCCTGGTGGAAATACATCCAGTACTTGAGCGACATCGCTATGTTTATGATCTTTATCCACGCTTTAAGCCTAGGGGGAGAGCTAGAAGAGGGCTGGTTCAGGGGTGTTTGGTATTTTTACGGTGTTACTCTTGTTTTTGCCTTAATTTACACCTATTCCCAGAAGCTCAAGCATAAAGCTATTGCCAAATCTTGACATCTGTGCTATAATATATAACATGACTAATCAAACAAATCCAACTACCCCTAGTGAACCTACCGAAGGCCCTATTCGGGGTGACTCAGAACTGGATACAGGTGCGCCTGATTATCACCAAGACTACAAACCAGAGGATTGGCCTCATGGACCTGAAGTCGCAGCCGCTCAGAAACCTAATATAGAGGCAGCTAGACTCGCTTTGAAGCAAAGCAGAAAAAGTTAGGGATTTTTTATGGCCACAAAAACAATACCAGGCCAAGGCTTTATGTTTGACGAAGCTCCTCAGCCGGAACCATTAACTGAAGAGTTTGCCTATACGCCAAGCGACTACGATGTTCCTGTTACCAGCCTTGAGGATTACTATGGAACACTTGCTGCGGCTGTAAAATCGATCGCCCGAGCCCACAGTAATCACATTGGATTCCCAGCCTTAAGTGATAACAGTGCGCCAGCTAAAGAGTATGCTTATCGCTTAGACGTAGAACCTGACCAGGCTAAACGCATTATTTCTAAAACAGATAAGATGCATCGCACACGGGCCCAGGATAAGCTAATTCGTCAAAACAAAGTCGAATATCAAAAAATTATTAAATATGCCCGGGCTACCGGTGCTTATTCACTAGATTATGTAGATGAACATATGCCCCTGCCGCCATCCATAGATGAGCTAGAGGCTAAATATTTTACCGATCCCGACAAAAACCCGAAAGATTTAGAC
>CAYXCB010000014.1:0-19182 GCA_964463635.1 uncultured Candidatus Saccharibacteria bacterium | reverse complement strand
GTCTTGCTGGGGCTGAAGGAAAAAATTGATTTTCATAAAGGCGACACGGAAGTAGTGCTCGTGCTGGGGCCGGCAGCCGACAAGCAGATTATTAAACTACCAATGCGTTTGTCTGCTACAGAAGATAGCTTAGCGGAACTAGCTGCCGTCGTCGGTTCCGACAACATCAAGCTTCATTAGAACTTCTTTCCAAGAAGCAATCTTTCACCCTTTTGAACCTGCAAAAGGGTGGTAAAACTCGTCGGCTAGCTGAAAAAGCAGAGCACAAAAAGCTCTTAGCTGGCCGCGCAAACAAAATCACCCACTCCAGTTCTTTAAGCTTTCTCGGGGGATGTTGTTTGCTCGACTCGGCCAGCAGAAGACTTTTTGCTTCTGTTTTTCAGAACCCGACCCGAAAGACCATGGCCTAAAGTATTTTTGATTTAGCTTATGCTTGCATTAGCGCCTGCCAACTCACTACTATGTAGTAATGACAAATAATCCTGAAAATGCGTTCCGCATACCCACTGATCAAGAATTCACCGACGAAGTCCTTGCAGGCGTAGATAAGCTTGATTCACTTGATATTGTAGAGCTAGCACTTGACGCTCCATTAAGTGAAGGCGATGACTCAGTAACTTTTTTAGATGAGCAGCTAGAAGCAGCCCGCGATTTACCTGATAAAGATAGGCGCTTCTTCACCCTGGATGCCTTATTAAGTGCTGGTATTCAAGTTGAAACTACCGTTATGGGAACGCCAGTTCTGATTGTCCCAATTGAAATAGCTGGACCAGAACCACCCAAACCAGATGATGCCGGTGACCGAGAGCCTCGCGTGCCTATACCACCATCCTCTACAGACAATGTTAGTATAGACGTTGCTTTAAGATCAGCTACCGGCGTGGCCTGAGAGGAGATGTTCCTCTTACAGTAGGCGAAGCCGTTATCTGATGAAGCCGACGGTGCGTGTGAGCTCGACGCCAAGTACCGCCACGCCTATAAGGCTAAGGTCAAATAATGGATGTTTGATGAAAAACTTTTCGCCTTGGCGCAAAAGTTTGCGCAAACGAATGCCATGCGTAACTAAAAGGCCGGTGACGGCACTGCCGCTGGTGATGCCGGCTGCGAACAGGGCCCACGGTGCTCTTCCGTTAGTGAGGTCTTGTACGCGGGCTACTTGCTGAGTAGGCTGCTCTACAACAGACGTTAGTGATGTGACGGGTTGGGGCTCTTCAGCGGCAGGTGTTTCTTCGGCTGGGGCTGCTTGCTGGCTTGGTACTGATGCGACAGTCGCGGGGGCTTTAGCTGTGGCTGCTGGTGCAGGAGTTGGGGCAGGACTGCTGCTAGCGCCTAGCTGCTGCGGCTGGCCGTACATGGCCACTACAATTGTTTCTTCGCCGCTGCTTTGATAATTAGCGGAGTTGACGTAGCCAAAACCAACCTCCGTAAAAGCGCTATCAAGCATATTGTCCTTGTGGGATGGGCTGTTCATCCACCCCGTGACAGTCGAGCTGCTGGTTGAGAAACCATAGGCTAAATTCTCACCGGCTTTTTTATAAGAATAACCGACTTGATCAAAGAAAATCCATGGCTCCTGGCCGTCAGGCGTGTTATGGGACCAGTAGTCGCGAGCGGCCATGTCATTGGCCTTGGCTTGGGCGGCTTGGTTTAATTTTTCACTTAAATTAAGGGAGGCTTTAGAATTCTCAGACCTCTTGCTGTTGGTTGCGCTTAGCAAATTCGTGTGGCTCATTTCGGTGGCGTAGCTGAGTACCCGTCTAGGGTGGGAGTTATGAAGCAAACTGACTGCTAGACCGAGAATTAGTACAAAGGACAATAGGGGTATAAACGGCCAATAAACTTGCTTGTAATGCTTGCTATGCCTGTGGTGCAAACCATGGCGTTTCGGATGAGGAGCGGATTTAGATGTTTTTGTCTTAGTCGGCATAATATTTATGCTTTCATTGTACCCTAGTACGCTTGTTAGGCAAGACTAAGGCCGATATGTAAAGTGATATAGAGCCATGGCCGCCGCCTGGACAACATTGAACGACTCTTTACGACCTCGCATAGGGATCTCAAGGACCACATCACACTGTTTCAGCACACTTTCTTCAATACCCTCTACCTCTCGTCCCAAGATCAATGCGATCTTAGTAGGCGGTTTGTAGTCGGCTAAATTTACACTACTAGGATTCTGTTCCAGAGCGGCAACTGCGTAACCATTTTTTCGCAGAGTTTTAGTTACCTCATCAATGTTCTCCTGGTGTTGCCAGTCTACTGAGGTTTCAGCCCCCAATGCAGTTTTATTAATCTGTTTTGTTAATTTTTGAACTAAGTGAGGTAGCCTGGCGTCTCTTGCTTCAGCTGGGTAGGGTGTATAACCAGTCAGATAGACGGTTTTCACCCCCAGGCCGTCAGCCGTGCGCAGCAGTGAGCCGACATTATGGGTACTTCGCAAATTATGCAGTACAACAACAATTTCTCGAACCATGACATTAATCGTACCAGAGGCAGTAGTATCAGGCACACGCTTATGTTTAAATATAAGCATGTCACAGGATGCTCGTAAGGATGAGGAGCTGGCTACCCAGCGCCGTGCCCGGATATTGGGTTTGAATTATATTGACACCTCGACGCTGACCAAAAACCTCTACAAAGAGTTGCTGACGGTGCCGGAGCTGAACGACCTGCGGGTCATTCCGCTTCGGGCTGACGAGCATAGTATCCACTTTGGTGTCACAAATACAACATCTCAGCAAACCATGACTGGGCTGAAGCAGCGGTTTTTGGACCAGCAGATTGCTTATTCGCTGATTTCCGACACAGGCTTTCGTGATTACATGAAACTCTACGACCCTCCCAGACAGGTGGTCTATCAGGACATTAGTTTAAATACAGCCGGAACCGCTGATTTGCTGAAAACCGTTTCAGCCACTCTGGAACAAGTCAGAGCCGATGACATACTGGCTTATCTAGCCCAGCAAGCCCACCGCTTGGCAGCCTCGGACATTCACATTGAAACCCAGGCCGATCATGTCCGGATTCGTTTCCGTATCGACGGTGTGCTCCATCCAATTGCCAAGCTTAGCTTTGAAAAATACCGGGTGCTGCTGTCCGCCATCGCTAGCGCCGGCAATATCTCGACATCATCACCAGATGCCCAGCAGGGGCATATTTCCCAAAAAGTCCAAATGGCTGACAACAAGAGCGTAGATGTTAATTTGCGCCTGGAAACAGTGCCGACAATTAACGGAATGGATGTCGTTATGCGGCTGTTCAATATGTCGCAGGATATGTATAACCTCGATCGGCTCGGCTTGCTGCCCGATCAGCGGGCTCGAGTTGATAGTATTATTTCTAAGCCCAGCGGGCTGGTCCTGGTGGTTGGTCCGACTGGTTCGGGCAAAACTACGACACTCTACTCCATGCTCAATTCGCTCAACAACGAAGAGCGAAAGATTATTACGATTGAAGACCCGGTTGAATACCAGCTGGCGGGAATCACGCAGATCTCGGTTACTACTAAAACCGCCCAAGAAACCAGCTTTGCCGAGAAATTAAGGGCAGTACTCCGACTTGACCCGGACATAGTCATGGTCGGCGAAATCCGCGATCCAGATACAGCCAAGACAGCTCTGCAAGCCGGACTGACTGGTCACTTAGTACTTTCGACTTTCCATGCTGGCTCAGCCGCCGCTGCTTTGACGCGCATAGTTGATGTCATCGGCCAAAATCCACTGTTCGTATCAGCAATTCGACTAGTTATGGCCCAGCGCCTAGTCAGGCGTTTGGATGACACTACAAAACAAGCCTATGACCCGGACGATGCCACGTTTACTCGAATCCGAGAAGTTTTAGATCAGCTGCCAGAATCCATTGAAAAGCCTGACTTTACCGGACTGAAGCTATACAAGCCAGGCAGTTCAGCCGAAAATCCTTATGGATTTAGGGGCCAGGTCGCATTACGCGAACAATTTGTTATGGAAGGCCAGGTTAAAGAACTTCTGGAGCATGCGCCAACTGGTCTTTCGACGCAAATGATAGAGGAAGCCGCAGTCAAGAGCGGTATGCGCACCATGCTTCAAGACGGCATGCTGCGGGTTATTGCCGGCGAAACTACACTAGAAGAAGTCTACCGAGTGATCGGCTAAACGATTACTTTGGCAATTGCTGGCACTAAACGGTCATCTAGGACACTTGGGATAATGCACTCAGCTGTTGGCTGATCAACTAAGCCGGCTATTACTTCAGCGGCGGTAATTTTGTGCTTGTCGGTTATTTTATGAACTTTATTATCTAACGCGCCTCGGAAAACACCAGGAAAAGCCAGGGCGTTGTTAACTTGGTTTGGGAAATCGCTGCGGCCAGTAGCTATGACAGCCACGCCAGCGGCTTTAGCCTCGTCAGGCATAATTTCTGGTGCAGGATTAGCCATAGCAAATATGATCGGGTCTTTGGCCATGGATTTGACCATATCTGGTGTAAGCAAACCAGCTTTGGACACGCCGATGAATATATCGGCGCCTTTCAAGGCATCTTCCAGCGAGCCGCTGATGTTTAATTTGTTGGTGAACTCCAATAGTTTCTTCTTTTCGTCATTCAGGTCTGTTCTATCACTGCTGACGATGCCTTTGCTATCGACAGCTAGTATTTCTGGTTCAGCATAATTATTAAGCAGTTTTATAATGGCCGTACCTGCAGCACCCGCACCGACGATGACAATCTTGGCGTCAGATAGCTTTCTGCTAGTTACTTTCATGGCGTTTATTAATCCGGCTAGCACCACGATGGCAGTACCATGCTGGTCGTCGTGCATGACTGGGATGTCTAGGGCGGCTTTTACCCTTTCTTCAACTTCAAAGCAAATTGGTGCAGCGATGTCCTCTAGGTTAATACCGCCAAAACTGGGGGCGATAGCTTTAACCGCTGCTACGATCTCGTTGGCAGTATGAACATTTAGCACAATTGGCACAGCATCAATGTTGGCGAAGTGCTTAAAGAGCATGGCCTTACCCTCCATGACAGGCAGGGCGCCGTATGGGCCTATGTCGCCTAAACCCAGCACGGCTGAGCCATCACTGATAACCGCCACTGAGTTATTAAGCCATGTATAATCACGGGCTTCGTCTGGGTGCTCAGCCACATGACTGGAAACGGCGGCCACGCCAGGCGTGTAGTAAATGCTCAATTTATCCTTTGTATCTAGTTGATCCTTTAGTTCGATTGCAATCTTACCACGCAATTTTTTGTGCTGTTCCAGGGCCAATTTTTTATAATCCATCCACATATCATATAACAGATTAGCGACAGTTGCATAAACTGGGCACATAGTGTAGTATTTGTTGGTTATGCCATCTGTTATTGAACAAATTGAAGCAAAATACATGAAGCCGCAAGTTGTAGACGTGATGTCGGGCGACACTGTCAAAGTGCACCAGAAAATCCGTGAAGGCAACAAAGAGCGTATTCAGATTTTCCAAGGCTTAGTTATCCGTGTCGATCGCAAGCAAAGCCACACCAGCCGGCTTGTCGTCCGCAGGATTTCCAGCGGCGTGGGCGTAGAGAAGAGCTTTTTATTGCACAGTCCGCTAATCGTCAAAATTGAAGTCACTAAGCGCAGCAAGGTCCGCCGTAATTACCTGACTTACATGCGGGCGCGCACTGGCAAGTCCGCTCGTCTAACAGGTACTGAATTTGACCGCGATGCTGTAAACACCGTACACGATGCTAAAACGGAAGAGGCTGCTGAGGCAATCAAGGAAAATGCCGAAGCCCAGCACGAAGCCGAAGTAGCTGAAAAGGCTGAGGAAAAGGCTAAAGAAGCCGAGGCTGAGGAAACAGCCGCCAAGCCAGACGAAGCCAAAGAATAAACTCAGCCGCTCGGAAACGAGCGGTTTTTTGTTACCATAAACACATGATAACTGTGGGTATTGATGAAGCTGGAAGGGGCTGTTGGGCTGGACCGCTGGTAGCTGCAGCCGTAATCCTAGGTCAAGAAATTCCTGGGCTGGATGATTCTAAGAAGCTATCTAAAAAACAACGTGAGAAATTATATAACGACGTCATGTTGCAGGCCATGGCTGTCGGGGTTGGCTGGGTTTCTGCCAAGGAGATTGATGACATAGGCTTAACTGCTGCTACCAAAAAAGCTATGGAAGAGGCGATTAACTTGCTTGGCAGTCCACATGACAAAATTATTATTGATGGAAACTTCAACTACTTGCCGGACTTTAAAAACGTTAAAGTTGTGCCAAAAGCTGACTCATTGTTTCCGAGTGTTAGCGCGGCCAGCATTGTCGCAAAAGTTGAGCGTGATAAATATATGCGTGAAATCGCACCGAAATATCCTAATTATCAGTTCGAACGCCATGTCGGCTACGGCACGGTTTTGCATCACCAGCTACTGAAACTCCACGGTGTCTGTGACCTTCACAGGTTGTCTTATAAACCTCTGCAAGTGCTTTTGAAAGTGTCCGATGTCGAATTATAGCGCCGGGCACAATGCTGAAGTGAGGGCCGCGGAATATTTAAAGACTTTAGGTTTCAAAATCCGCGAGCTCAACTGGAAAACCCGCTACTGTGAAATCGACATCGTGGCTGAAAAGGACAAGCGAATTTATTTTGTTGAAGTGAAATATCGCCGTAGCTCAGCCTGGGGAAGCGGCTTAGAATACATTACGCCGAAGAAATTAAAACAAATGAAATTCGCGGCTGAAATGTGGGTCAGCAACACAGGCTGGAAAGGAGATTATCAGCTAGCTGCGGTTAGTATGAGTCCTGGCCATATGGAGTTGATTGATACGTTTTGAAAAAGTGCATTATTTCCTTGAAGTCGCGCTTCTTCCAGTCAGCTTGCCACTGAAGCATTTCAATACCTTGTTTGAAAGATCTATCAAACGCCGTCGTCAAAAGAGGCTCAAAGAAAGCCTTGTACTCTTTTAAGAAGCCCAATTCACTGAACACTCGAGCGGCATAGATAGGCATCCGATAAAAGCTGAGGTCCGAGCCTAGGTTTTTGTCCAGCCAAGTCCAGTTGTCCTTCATCCACTGCCAAGTTTGCTTTTTGGCGTGGCGATTCAAAAAGCTATAGGCGATCCAGTAGGCAACATCCTGAAGCCTGACCGTGTCAGTCGTAATCAGCGCCAGGGATTGTTTAACTTGTTTCGGCTGACTAAAGCCGGTGAGAGCGGCGGCTAGGGTATTCCGCTCCTCGCTGAGCGTGGCGGTGTTATGCAGTCTCAGCAGTTTCGCAAACTCTTTTTCACCGCCCAACCTGGCGACCGTACCAAATATGGCGCCGCGCAGGTCAGGGTCAATGTCGGTGCCGCGTTTAACGGACTGCGATGGGTTGGAACCGCGCAAATCTGGAGAAATATCATCTACGTCGTGGGCGGCTTTGAAAAGCGCTAAGGCCTTTTTAACTACCGCAGGCTCATCGGCGCTGGCAGCTATGCTAATAATAATCGGCCGCAATAAGCTGTCAAAGTGAGATTCGCCTTTTTTGCGTTCCCAACCGAGGCGCTTTAACTGCACAGACACAAGATCCCTTACATAAGGTTTCATAGATTCACGTAATTCCTCGTCGTCCATGGACAAACGAATTGACCCGAGCGCCGAAGAAATCACATCCCACACGGCGTAATTGTCTTCGTTTTTAAAATTCTCCAGGAAGTAGAGCGCATCAACCGTGTCAGCTTTGCTGGCTTTTGCGGCTTCAAATAAGTCGCTCAATATTCCCAGCCGGTCGGGCGGCTCAAACTTGCCTCTTTTGATCAGTTCGCCGAGCCGTTTTAAATGCGAACTGTTATAGGCTACTCGGTAAAACCCGCTCTGGCCGAGGTTCAGTTTGAGAGAGTCAGCACTTGGGTCATGGGTCATGAGCTCAGTCTTTTTAAGAGTGTCAGGCAGCTGGCTTTGGCTTGGCAAGGGCACCGGCCAAATCAGGCCAGGCAATTTATCGTGTTTGGGATTTAGGAAAAAACGCTCTTGGTGGAGTTCCACTTGCGTTTCATCAACAGTAGCCGAAATAATAGGAAAACCCGGTTGTGATGTCCAAGCGTGCATGAACTCTTTGACTGGCTTTTCCGATACTTCCTCTAGAGCCTGCCATAGGTCGATTGTGTCAGTGTTGCCGTAGGCATGGCTTTTTAAGTAATGCCGCAGACCATTTTTAAATAATTCGGGCCCTAAATACTCATGCAGCATGTGTATGACGCTGGCGCCTTTGCTGTAGCTGATGACATCAAATATCGTCCTGATCTCATCCGGGTGCCCTACCGGAACTTCAATCGGATGGGTGTGCTCAAGGGCGTCAAGTTTCAGGGCTTGCTGCTGCTCATCAACGACAAACTGCGTCCACATCTCCCACTCAGGATATAGATAATCAACAGCCATGTATTCGATCCAACTGGCGAAGCCCTCGTTTAGCCAAAGGTCAGTCCACCAGCGCATAGTTACGAGGTTGCCGAACCATTGGTGGGCTAGCTCGTGCGCTACAACCATCGCTACATATTGTTTGGCGGCAAGAGTCGAGTTCTTGGGATCGATCAGCATGGCTTGTTCCCGGTAAGTTATACAGCCCCAGTTTTCCATGGCGCCGCTGGCGAAATCAGGCAGCGCGACCATGTCGCATTTTTCTAACGGATAGTCGATTCCGAAGTAATCATGATAAAAATCCAGGACTTTGACGGCGATGTCGAGGGAAAACTCGGTCAGTTTGACGTTTTCAGGCGTCGCGTAAGTCCGCACAACCGTGCCTTGTTTAGTTTTAGCTTCGTTATAACCTAACTCGCCAAACACAAAAGCTAGCAGGTAAGTCGACATAACTGGTGTGGTTTTAAAACTGGTTGTAGTTAGATCGCCAACGTGGTTTTGGCTTTTCTGAGGCGTATTGGCAATGACAGCTTCGCCCTTCGGCGTGGTCAGTATTAAATCAAAGGTAGCCTTGGCTTCAGGCTCGTCGACGCACGGGAAAACCTCGCGGGCGTGGTGGCTTTCAAACTGCGTGGCAAGTAAAACCTTCTTTTTGCCTCCATGTTCAAAATAGCATGGGTAAAGGCCATTCATCTGCCGAGTTATGCTACCTGAGAAGTTGAGTTTAACTGTGTATTCGCCTCCATACAGCATTTCGTTAGTATGTAAACGCACTTCGTCCATGGAATTATGCAGGTTGACTCGGTCAACTTTAATTTCCTGGGCGCCAGTTTTAAGATGCTTGGTCAACCGGACGGCAGTTATTTTGAGGCCTTTTTGATGGAAAGTAAGCCGTTGGCTGGGACGACCGACTTTGCGGCCCACTATCACAACCGTGCCTGAAAACACCATGCTATCTCGGTTCGGCTTGAGGTCTAGTACGTAGTGTTTCGGTACGAATTGGTCATATAGTCTTTTTACGCTTTTAGCCATCCTATCTAGTTTATCAGATGAAATTGTTCGGTTTTGCCGTGTCATTGACAACGTTGGGGTACAAAAGTATAATGTGGGTCAGTAGATCCGGCCGAGTTGGTCGGATTTTTTCATGAAATTTTGAAAGGATTTATATGGATTTAGATTTTAAACAATTGGCTCAGGCCATTCGCGCAATTGCGGAAGAAAAAAATTTGCCTGAAGAAGCCGTGCAAGAGGTAGTTGAGCAGGCTTTAGCAGCGGCTTATAGGCGCGATTACGGTGACCGCGAGCAAGAAGTTCGAGTTAGTATGAACCTAAATACGGGTGATGTAGACGCTTATGTCAGCAAAGAAGTTGTTGAAAAGGTCGGTGACGATCGCTTTGAGATTTCACTTAGCGATGCCCAGGTTATGAAAAAGAACGCGGCGATTGGCGATATGATTGAGATTCATCAAAAAGTCGAAGATTTTGGCCGCGTAGCCGCCCAAACTGCTAAACAAGTTATTTTGCAGCGCTTGCGCGAAGCCGAGCGCGAAATCATCATGGCCGAGTATGAAGACAAGATCGGCACCGTTATTAATGGTATCGTCGGCCGGGTTGAAGGCAATATAGTGCGGGTTGATTTAGGCAAAGCCCAAGGTATTATGCCGCGTAGCGAACAAATCCAGGGCGAGCGCTACTACCCCGGCCAGCGCCTTAAGGTCTTTCTAAAAGACGTAGAGCGCGGTTTTCGTGGACCACAGCTGGTAGTATCCCGCGGCAACACTCAGTTCGTAGAATGGCTGTTCAGGGCTGAAGTACCGGAAATGGAAAGCGGCGCCGTTGAAATCAAAGGTATTGCCCGTGAAGCTGGCGTTAGGTCTAAAATCGCCGTTGCCAGCAGCGTCCAGGGAGTAGACCCAGTCGGTACATTTGTGGGCGGACATGGTACTCGTGTTAATGCCGTCATGAGCGAAATCGGCGAGCAAGAAAAAATCGACATTGTCGTTTGGAGCGATGACCCCGTCACTTACATTACTAACGCCCTAAGCCCGACTAAAGTCAGCCGTGTTGAAATAATCGGCGAGAAGGCAAAAGTAGTTGTACCCGAGGACCAACTGAGTATTGCTATCGGTAAAAGCGGCCAGAACGTCCGGCTTGCCAGCAAGCTAACGGGTTATGAAATCGATATTGTGTCTGAAGAGGAAAAGGCACCTGTCGATACTTCAGAAAGTAAACCCGTCGTCCAGAAACTGAAGAAAAAGTCCGAACTTGAAACTAACCTACTAGAGGCTATCGAAGAGCACGGCACCGAAACCGAATCCAAGTAGATAATTAGCTGACATGGGTCGTTATGATCGCTAGACTGGCGGCTTATGAAAGCTGGAAGGATAATGGCTACTTCTGTCTTAGGTGTGGCTGCGTATACGGCAGGCGACTATGGTGCGGAAGCGCTTGAGACCTTTAGCCACGGGTTAGAAACTAAAACCCAATGTGTTAGCTATGCTGATTCGCCAGTTCAGGGTTGTGATGTTGAAACTTTGCCGGGATGGGAAAGTGTCCAAACCATTTCTACTACTATCTCCGATGTTTCTACTGATCTGATAGAGCAAGCCGGTGAGTTGGAAGAGGCAGCAGAGGATATGTGGCCTGATAAGCTGCCGGAAAAAATTGCAATAGGGATATTCGCTCTTACTGTCATTGGTGTGGCTGTAGAAATCGCAAGGCAAAGACGCAGAGCTCGTATACGAGCCTATCGCCACCTACACACATTTAAAAAGAACAAGCGTCCTCTTGAGTAACTAGCACTCTTGCCTGGGTCAAGAACACTAACACCACTCCATTGCCTGGGCTATCTGCCCACGAGCTATTTTTCGATTTTTATCTGCAGTCCAGCTCAAAGTAGCTAAGGCTACTCCTCGCTCAGGGCTTCGAAAAGAAATCGTAAACTACCTCTATCAGCTAACCCAATCAACGGATTGGATTAGCACTCTTGACCCCAGAAGAGCCCGGTGGGCTCTTTCTGTAGACACGAAGCGAAGCGTCGAACTTAAACAGTCAAAACTGGCACTCTTGTATTGCGAGTGCCAGCTTTGATATACTGAGTGTAGCGATTACATAAGATTGTCGCTAGAAGGGTGAATATAAAAATATGATGCCTAACTCTCCTGATTTTCAAGACTTTTTGAACCATTTAACTGACAACGCATTAAGCAGCCTGAAGCACGCCGACGCTATCGCGCGTAGTTTCGGCAGTGCTTACGTGGGTACAGAGCATTTATTACTAGGAGTTTTAGCTCAAGATTCGAGTATGGGATCGAAGATACTTGAAGGTGTAGGTGTGACATTGGATCGTGCCCGCTTAGCGCTGAACCTAACTCCTAAAACACTTGTTATTAACATGGGCGCTAAAGGCCTGAGTGAAACCGCCAAACTAACTCTTAAAATGGCTTATGACGTCGCCCAAGACTTCAATCAAGAATTCTGCGGCACCGAGCATATCTTATATAGTATTTTGTCTCAGAAGAACGCCCGAGCCACGACCCTGCTGCGCGACATGAATGTGGAAGTGGATAATATAGTCAGCGAGATTGAACAATTCCTAAACCGCCAGCAGTATGATGACGAAAGCGAACATGCTACTGAAACTCGCCGCCGCGGCAAAAAAGGCAAGAAAACTGCCCTAGATTTCTTTGGCACCGACCTGACGGCCATGGCCCGCCAGGGTAAGCTTGACCCAGTTGTCGGACGTGAGATCCAAATTAGGCGTGTGATTACGATTTTAAACCGCCGAACTAAAAACAACCCGGTACTGATTGGCGAACCCGGCGTTGGCAAGACCGCAATTGTTGAGGGTCTTGCCCAGCGCATTATTACTGAAGATGTGCCTGATAGCTTAATTGATAAGCGGATTGTGATGCTCGACCTGGCTGGCATGATTGCCGGTACAAAATATCGCGGCGAGTTTGAAGAACGGCTTAAAAAAGTTATGGCTGAGCTTGAGAATGATAAGAAAACCATCGTGTTTATCGATGAGCTGCACCTAATCGTCGGCGCTGGTGCGGCCGAAGGCGCTATGGACGCCGGCAACATCCTGAAGCCAGCCCTAGCCCGCGGCAAGATCCAAGTCGTCGGGGCTACAACCACGGCTGAATATACCAAGCATATCGAGAAAGACGCGGCTCTCGAGCGCCGGTTCCAGCCTATCCAGGTGCCAGAGGCAACCGTACCGGAAACCATCGCTATTCTGAAGGGGCTGCGCAAACACTACGAAGATTTCCATAACGTTAAATTTAGCGATGAAGTAATTGAAGACACCGTGATGCTGGCTAAACGCTATGTGAATGATCGTTATATGCCCGATAAGGCTATAGATCTACTAGACGAAACAGCCGCGCATCTGCGCGTTGATAAAGGCAAAACGCCCCCAGAAGTCCGCCGATTACAAAAGGAATTGAAATTAATCAACAATCGTCGCGAAGACGCGGCTGAAGCTGAAGATTACGAAAAAGCCGCCGAATACAAGCAGCGTGCCCTCCAAATCAGCGAAAAGCTGAAGAAGTTACAGCGCCGGGGCAAAAGCAATAATCAGCTAATTATGAGCAGCGAGGATGTGGCTGAGGTTGTGGCCCGTATGACTGGCGTACCTGTGACTAAAGTAATTCGGGCTGAAGCTAAGTACTTGCTGAGCCTGGAAAAGACGTTGGGTAATCATATTGTCGGCCAGAACGAAGCTGTTCAAGCCGTGTCCAAAGCCGTGCGCCGCAACCGAGTCGGCATTAGTGCTGACAAGCGGCCAATCGGCTCGTTTATCTTCCTCGGCCCGACTGGCGTGGGCAAAACTGAACTTGCCCGTGTACTGGCTCGGGAGTTCTTTGGCAGCGAAGAGGCACTGGTAAAGATCGACATGAGCGAGTTCAGCGAACGGCATAACACTTCGCGTCTGGTTGGCGCTCCAGCTGGCTATGTCGGCTATGACGAAGGCGGCCAGCTAACAGATAAAATCCGCCGGCAGCCCTATAGCCTGGTGTTATTCGACGAAATCGAAAAAGCCCATCCGGAAGTCTTCAATATGATGCTGCAAATCCTAGAAGACGGTAATTTGACAGACGCTAAAGGCCGCAAAATCGACTTCACCAATACCATTATCATCATGACCAGCAACATCGGCGCCGAAAAGCTGCAAAAAGAAGCCAACTTCGGTTTCCAGGCCGTGGCGTCAAAGGACCTTAAAGACCTGGACCACCTCCATGAAGCCAATAAAGACAAAGTTATGGAAGATTTAAAGAAAACCATGCGGCCTGAGCTGCTTAACCGCATTGATAAAACCATTGTCTTCCGTGCCCTGACCCAAAAGGACGTCCTAAAAATTCTTGACCTGCAGCTAGGTGAGTTGCGTAGTCGGTTGGTCAAACATGGGCTGGGGCTGGACGTTAGTACTAAGGCTCGCCAGCATCTGCTCGACAATGGCTATGATGCCCATAATGGCGTCCGGCCGATGCGACGCCTGATCCAGGATACGATTGAAGATCATATTGCCCTCAAACTGCTTGATACTAACTACCAAAAAGGCGATATCGTAGTTGTCGGCGCTAAAAACGGCGACCTGACCTATAAGGCCGCCAACGAAACCGTCCCGGCTTCCCACTAACCTCAGCCTAATGTTAGACTAGCGCTATGTCTAATTCTGGTTCTAGTCGAAGGTTTACCACTCTATTTTTAAGCCTAGTTTTGGTTGGGCTGACGGCCTTTGCTTGGTTTCAACGGTACAATATTTACGATTTTTGGCGCCTGCGCGGTTATGAACCACCAGCTAGAGTCGTTCAGCTGGCTGCCGACACGACAATGACCGATTATGGCCGTAAGTTGTTCTACGTCAACCATCCTGAATTACAGGACAAACAGGCATTTAATAGCAGCTGTACCATCAGCGAACAGTCCATCGTACTGGGTTGTTTTGTCAGGAGTGGCGGAATTTATTTGTATGATGTGACAGATGAACGGCTAAACGGCGTTCAGCAAGTCACAGCCGCGCACGAGGTGCTGCATGCGGCCTATGACCGCTTGAGCGGGGGTGAGCGCGAACGCGTAGACGGTTTAACCCAGTCGGTTTTTGCTAGTCAAACCAATGAACGGATTATAGAAACCGTCCAAGCTTACCGCGACCGTGATCCTAGTGTGGTGCCTAACGAACTGCATTCTATTTTGGCTACCGAAGTGCGCAACTTGCCTTCCGAGCTAGAAGATTATTACAAACGATACTTCACTGATCGTCAGGTAGTGGTTAACTATTCTGAACAGTACGAAGCGGCTTTCCGGGAAAGGGAAGCCAAAGTCGAGGCCTACGAGAAGCAGCTGGAGTCTCTGAAAGCCCGAATTGAAACTCTGGAAGCCTCATTACTGCAACAAGAGCAGCAGCTGGCCGCCGAGAGAGCCCGGATGGATGCTTTGCTGCAGTCAGGCCAGAATCAAGCCTACAATTCAGCCGTTCCAGGCTTCAACGAGCGTGTGCGGCGCTATAACTCCGACGTCGCTAAGATTCAGGCCTTAATTGACGACTTCAACCGCATCGTGGCTGAGCGCAATGCCATCGCCCTCGAAGAAAATGAACTCATTAAGGCCATCGACAGCCGCCCCGCCACTATTCCCACGGAATAGCGGAAATCTCAAATCTCAAGCTTCAAAATTCAAATCTTGCTCACGACAATTTTTTCTTGAAGTTTCTCTGAACTTTGGGGTTTGAAATTTGAAGTTTCAACAGTGTACACTGTTGTCATGGTGAAAAAGGCGGCGGTGCAGTATGTGTGTTCCAATTGCGGGGCGGCTCATTCGACTTGGAGCGGACGGTGCTACAACTGCGGCGAGTGGAATACTCTAGTCGAGCAGCTTGATGTGGCTCTTGCGGGAAAAGCATCTGCTAGAGGACGGACCCTGAGCAGCCAAACTGTTAATACGGCGATTCGGACGGATCATAAGCGGTTGGAAACTGGTATTTCAGAAGTTGATAATGTTCTGGGCGGCGGAATTGTGACCGGCAGTGTCAATTTGATCGCTGGACAGCCTGGCATCGGCAAAAGTACTTTGCTACTCCAATTAGCCCATGAATTATCAGCCAAGCACCAGGTTTTATACATCAGCGGCGAAGAATCAGCCCACCAGATTGGGCTTAGGGCTAAGCGTCTGGGAACCACCGGCAATAAACTTCAAATCGCGACCAGTACTTCAGCGGATGACGTGGCTCAAACCATAGCCGAGGGCAAATACCAGCTAGTCGTAATTGATTCAATTCAGACAATTACCTGCAACGATATTAGCTCGGCAGCCGGTACGGTCAGCCAGATTACCAACAGTACCCAGCTACTCTCAGCTGCTGCTAAGCGGCATGATACTGCTTTAGTTCTAGTCGGCCATGTGACCAAAGAAGGCTCGATCGCCGGTCCTAAGGTCTTAGAACACGTCGTAGACGTAGTTTTGCAGCTTGAAGGCGACCGCTACGGCGGATTTAAGGTGCTGAGGGCGATTAAGAACCGTTACGGCTCAACTAATGAAGCTGGCATCTTTGAAATGGTGGATAAAGGTTTAATGCCGGTAGAAAACCCGTCGGCCGCCCTGCTAGCCGAGAGGCAAATCAGCGACGGCTCGATAGTTCTAGCCACAATTGAGGGCACTAGGCCGCTGCTAGTTGAAGTCCAGGCTTTGGTTAATCGCACAAGTTACGGTTACCCAAAGCGAGCAGCTAGCGGTATCGACCTGAACCGAGTCAACTTGCTAATCGCTATGCTTGAGCGGCGTACTAAGCTCAGCCTGGCCGACCAGGACATTTATATAAACATAGTCGGCGGTATCCGGCTGACTGAGCCGGCAGCTGACCTAGCTATATGTATGGCGATCGCGTCGGCGTCCAAAGGCATGCAGCTGAAGCAAAATGCCGTAGTGTTCGGGGAAGTGGGTCTGAGCGGGGAAGTCCGGCATGTGCCATATATCGAGAAGCGTATTGCCGAAGCAAAAAAACTAGGCTTTGAAACTTCTTTAGGGCCGGTTATCAACGGCAAAAAAGTCGCGAATTACTCTGGCGTACGCGATGTCCGTACAGCGCTAAACACATTCCTCGAAAAAGATTAACTATTTTTTAAATGAGTTTGAGTCAGTACCACTGCTACTCGTCACGGTAACGGTATGATTCTGGCCATTAAGACCACCTACTGTAATATCGCAGGTTGTTCCTGATATGTTCTGGCATGACGTGACGGGTAGACCATCGAGACTTACTGAAAAAGGTCCCGTTCCACCAGTCCATTTTACTGTGTAGTTAATCGTCCCGTTCCCGATGTCCTCGCCCTCGCTCGGACTCGTTATCGTTAAAGGGCCTCCAGTGCCACCGCCTCCCGAGCCGGTGACGGAGTTCGGACTTACGCCATCATATAGAACACTATCAATTACTTCCGCGCTGACACTCGCGCCGTTAGGTACTTCGTTCGCTGCTAAGGTAACCGTTTGGCCGCTGCTGCTGACATTTACGGATTTGATGACTTGGCCATTGGCTATGAAGTTGACCGTGCCTGGAAACGCGTCGCTAGACAATGCATGGGTGCCTTGGAAAACTGTAACGCTGATACTGCCGTCGCCGTTAAGAGTTAGGGCAGATAAACTTGGTCTGGAATCAGCGCAGTTATGGATATCATCTGATTCGGTGGCGCTGGTGCCGCTGGTAACAAACCTGTCGCCAGAGAAGCTGCCTGCATCTCCCTCAGTGATATCTTTACGAGCCCGCGGTGGTGTACAGTCAGTCGCAAGTTTGTTGGATACGATGTCGATAGTTTGCTTCTTAGTCGAAGTGGCCTTGGCTTTGAACCAGCTTGGATATAGGTCGGTTGAAGGACTTGGCTCAACGGAACTAAGGCCGACGTGGGCGCGTACAACATAGGCCGGCAAGGACTGTATACCGGCTGGTTTGACACGTTTTTCGGGCTGCAAGTCGTTGTGGGCGGCTTTCATCCAGTTATAGAACATCGGCTGGGTCATGGCTTCCATAGAGCCGCTCATGGCCTTTTGGCGGTTGTGATATCCAACCCAAACTGTAGCGGCGTATTGGGTAGAAAAGCCGGTCATCCAGCCGTCCTTGCCGTCATTGGTAGTACCGGTCTTGACGCCGAACTCCCAGGTGCCTTTGCCATTGGTAAAGCGCTGAGGCTTGCCGCGGCTGCCCAGGTAACTGGCATTCGGGTCGCTCAGCATATCTGCCACGATATAAGCTGAATCAGCCCGGACAACTTGCTTGCCGCTAGTAGGCTTCCATTCTTCAACCGTATTACCGGCTGCGTCGACGATTTTCAGTATGAAAGTTTGCGGAATGTTCAGTCCGTTGCGTGAAATCGTGGCTAGGCCGTGGACGTGGTCGGTTGGCCGCAAGTAGGCACCGTCGCCAATGGATGAGGACGCGTAGCACGGGCCTTCTTTGGTCAAATTATCGTCCAAGTAGCAGTTATATCTATCAGCGTTGCTTTCGGCGTCAGGGTCGCCCATGAGCGATTCCGCGGTCTCGATTGTTTTATCAACTCCAGTAATCAGCATGGCCTTGACGGCCGGAATGTTCCGCGAGCCGCCCAGGGCGTAGCGCAGTGTCAGCGGTCCAGGAGTCCGGAAGTCGTAGTCCTGCAAACAGTTGCCGCCGTCTTTTGGCCGGCTCTTGTTGGTACACGGGTAGCCTTCTAGCGGCCCGAGGGTATCAAATAGGACTGTGCCGGCGCCATAATTATCGTGATGCTCGATAAGGGCTAAATAGTCGTAAGGTTTAAAGCTAGAACCAGGCGGCAAGCGGTAGCGGGCATAGTTGTTTTCACCGTAATCCGGGTTGGTGAAGTCTGAGCCGCCCACCAGTGCTACTACCTGGCCGGTTTTGACGTCCTCAGCCACGAATGAAGCGACGTCGCCGCCCTGTCGGCGCACCTGCGTCATGCCAGTATTGATTGTTTCTTCGGCGGCATTCTGTAAGTTTTTATCAAGTGTTGTGATGACCTTCCAACCGCCGCGTTTGACCGTTTCGGCGCCGCGCTCCGCTTCAATCTGGGCCTTGGCTGTCAGTACGAACCACGGAGCCGTGATACCGGCGTATTTTTGTTTAGGCTGCTTGTATTTAGCCAGGATTTCAACCTTTTTGGCTTCGTCGCGCTGTTCCTTGGTGATTTTGCCTTGCTGCTCCATTAGGTCGAGTACGTAATAAAAGCGGCCGACTAGCGCTTCTTGGTTAAAGAACGCGCC
The DNA here is from genome assembly GCA_964463635.1 of uncultured Candidatus Saccharibacteria bacterium. Taxonomy (GTDB): domain Bacteria; phylum Patescibacteriota; class Saccharimonadia; order Saccharimonadales; family CAZARM01; genus CAYXCB01. The sequence goes on along the minus strand of CAYXCB010000014.1, from coordinate 576 downwards.
ATAAGGCGAGTAGACTGATGGCGACTTAGGGATAGCCGCTAAAAAGGCGGCTTCGTCGAGTGTCAAATCTTTGGCTGATTTCTCGAAATAGTCGCGGGCTGCGGTCTCGGCTCCGTACTGGACGTTGCCGTAAGGCGCAGTGTTTAGGTAGCCAGTTAGGATTTCATCCTTGTTATAGCTGCGCTCCAGCTCGACTGACAGAATGAGCTCTTTGACTTTACGGGTATAAGTTTGGTCTTTGGTCCAGTTCTGGGTCAGCTTCACGAGCTGCTGGGTGATGGTCGAACCGCCTTGCTGGGTGCCGCTGCTGCCAGTGACGTTATTAAAGGCCGCCCGGGTGATACCACGGACGTCAAACCCGCCGTGTTTGAAGAAATCTTTATCCTCTACAGCCACAGTGGCGTCTTTCAGGACTTGGGCGATCTGGTCGCCTTGGACAGGGGTGCGCTTGACGGCGTCATAATCTTCCCAGAGCAGCGTTTCGCCGGTTCGGTCATAGTAGCGGATACTGCCGCCGATGTTGTTTCCGGAGATGTCGCGCAGGTTCGGCAGGGCTTTTCGGAAATAAGCGAACAA
>CAYXCB010000013.1:0-19582 GCA_964463635.1 uncultured Candidatus Saccharibacteria bacterium | reverse complement strand
AGATTCGATCTGTCGGGAGGTGATGCGGTCGTGGCCCTGGGCCTGCAAAGCGTACTGGCCAAAGGCAATAGAGTTTCCAGAAGTCGAAGCTCCTCGAATCTTGCCTTTGAACACCTTGCGGTGCTTTTGACGCTTTGGCATCAACATTAGGCAACTCCTTTCAGAGTTGCAGTAAACAGTAAACAGTAAACAGTACACAGTTTTTTTGCTGTTAGCTGTAAGCTGTTAGCTGTAAGCTGATGAGTTGCGAAGCAAGTCATTATTGCACCTCTCCTTTGTAAATCCAAACTTTGACGCCGATAATTCCAGAACCGGGGTAATGCGCGCGAGCACCATGGTAATCAATGTCAGCTCTGACCGTATGAAGCGGCACGCTGCCTTCAACGGTTTTTTCCCGTCTGGACATCTCAGCACCGCCAAGCCGGCCAGCAACTTCAATTCGAATACCTTTAGCACCTGCACGCATCGTAGCGGCAGCGGAGGACTTAACGGCTCGACGGAAGGAAATACGGCGTTCTAGCTGATGGGCGATGTTCTCGGCTACTAGCTTGGCGTAGAGTTCGGGTTTCTTGATTTCCTCGATGTTAACTCTGGCTGGGCTTTCAAAGATTTTTTCAATCGCAGCTTTAAGCTCCTGAGCACCTGTACCGCCACGACCGATGACTACCCCGGCTTTTGCAGTGCTAATAGTAACCGAAACTAGATTAGGCGAACGTTCTATGTCGACTTTATTGATAGCGGCACGTGAACCTAGTTTGTCTACGATCATCTTGCGGACCTTTAGATCTTGGGCTAATAGCTTAGAATAGTCGCGCTTGTTTGCGAACCACTTGCTGCGCCAGTCTTTATTGACCTGGAGGCGCATTGAAATTGGATTTACTTTTTGTCCCATTACTCAGCCCCTTCCTGCCGCAATTGACTGCTTAACTGCGGAGCAGTTAACTCCTCAATTGCTGACCGCGTCTGCGGCGTCAGCTGCTCCGATACTCCTTCGCTGTATTCCAATACAGCTTCGTCCGTTTCTCGCCCCTTCCTTGCATCCATCGGCCCAGAAAGACGCTGAGCATCCTCTCGTACTGCAGAGTCTGGCCTCAACAACTCAGTTTGAATGGCTAGTCTTTGAATGTGACGAGTCATCGACGGACGTATCAGTCTATTTCTCTCACGCATTTCTGCAACTCGTTCTTCTGGAAACATACTTGCCATGTCTAGAATTCTCATTATTTGGTCTCCTCTTTTTGGGCGGCCGGTTTACGAGCGGCTCGCTGCTGGCCGTCTACAGTCACGCGGATGTGCGACGTACGGTGCATAAATGGCAGTGCGCGGCCATGGGCTGCAGGTCGGAAGCGTTTGTAGCGCGGGCCTGGAGTGACGCTGATTTCGGTAATTGTCAGAGTGTCGGCTTTGTAATTATGGTTGTGCTCGGCGTTAGCTCGAGCCGATTCAATCACTTTTTGGACTGGTAGAGCGCTTCGGCGTGGAGTGTGCTCTAGGATTGTCAGAGCGTCAACAACAGAGTGGCCTCGAACTAAGCTAGCGACTACGCCAACCTTGCGTGGCGACATACGGACGCCGTTAGCAACTGCTCGGACACTCATCTATTTGCCACCTTTCGCGAGTTTACCGCCATGAGACCGGAATTTGCGGGTTGGTGAAAATTCACCTAGCTTGTGGCCAACCATGTTCTCGGTTACAAATACTGGTACGTGGACTTTTCCGTTATGAACGGCAATGGTACGGCCGACAAATTCGGGCGGAATCGTGGAAGCTCGAGCCCAAGTTTTGATGATAGTACGGTCTTCAGATCCCAGAGCGGCAACTTTCTTAGCCAGCTTAGGGTCAATAAATGGTCCTTTTTTCAATGATCTACTCATGACGATCTCCAATCGCAGGTGCAATAACTACTGACTTCAGAAAAACCCCGAGTGCGCTATCTGGAAAACTCTCGTGTGTAAAAGCAACTTCTGCCGCAGGTCTTATTAATGCTTCTAGATCTGTTCCTGGATCCGTATTTGCTCTAAGGATGCTACCCACACAAAATCCTGCAAGTGCAGGCTCTAATGAATATACCTCTGAGGTAAGTTCAATTTTGTCAGCTACTGGTGGCAATTCAAAAAAACGTATCATGATTATTTCCTCTTCGCCGCATGACGACTGCGGACAATAAATTTGTTATCAGCTTTTCGGGAACGGGTCTTATATCCTAGGGTCTTCTGGCCCCATGGAGTCCTAGGTGAAGCGCCATGGTCCTTGCCACCGCCAATTCCGTGCTTACCGCCATCACCACCACCATGAGGGTGGTCGGCAGCGTTCATAACAACACCACGAACAGTCGGGCGAATTCCTTTATGACGATTGCGGCCAGCTTTACCGATCTTGATGTTCTGGTGCTGCTCATTGCCGATTACACCCAAACTGGCAGTACATTCAACATGAATTAATCGGACTTCGCCGCTAGGCAGCTTCACCTGTGCGTATTGGCCTTCTTTAGCCATTAGCTGGGCGCTATTGCCGGCTGAACGGACTAGCTGCGCGCCCTTGCCAGGCATTAATTCAATAGCATGTATGACGCTACCCACGGGAATGTTCTTTAGGGGTAAGCGGTTGCCAGATTCAATAGCGGATTCAGTTCCTGAGGAAATCTTCTGGCCGACCTTCATAGTCCCGCTAGCGATAATGTAGTGGTATTTGCCGTCTTGATCTTTGATTCGAGCAATGCGCGCACTGCGGTTCGGATCATATTCTATCTGCTCAATAACGGCTTTAGTACCGGCTGGAAGGTTAAAGTTCACCAGACGGTAAAACTTCCGGACGCCGCCGCCGCGGTGACGGGTAGTGATGCGGCCTTGGTTATTTCGTCCGGATTGCTTTTTCTTAATAACGACTAATGAACGCAGAGGGCGCTTAGTAGTAATAGCGCTCATATCTTGAGTGGTCATACCGCGCTGGCCAGGGGTAGTTGGGCGTAATTGTCGAATCGCCATTATTTTTTGTCCTTTTTAGCCGCTGGCTTTTCAGTTTCAGCATTAGATTCATCAATGGCTGCGAATACTGGCAAGGTATCACCAGTTTTTAGGGTTACATAAGCCTTCTTAGTGTCAGCTCGCTTGCCCATAATCGGACGGCCGCCTTTGCGGACAGTCCTCTTGGCTTTGCCCTTGGAGTTAGCTACGTTGACATTAGTCACGGTGACTTTGAATTGAGCTGCCACAGCATCAGAAATCTCATGCTTGTTAACGCTTGTGGGTACGAGGAACATATAAGTATTACGCTCTTGAGCCAATCCATATGACTTTTCGCTTATACGAGGACGCAGGGCCATTAGCATGTCAGTCATTTCTTCTCTCCCAGCCACTCAGAAACCATAGTTAATGATTTTTGGCTTATCAAAATAGTGTCGGCATTGAGAATATCAAAAACATTTAGGTATTTAGCTTGGACTGCCTGAACTTTAGGCAGATTTCTGGTAGCACGCTCAGCTAGTTCATCTTTTTGGCTTACTACTATAAGTACGTTGCCCTTAGCACCAACTTTATTAAGTAATGCTAGCGTAGGTTTCACGTTGCCGACTTTACACTCAAAAGTCTCGATCACGCTGATCTTTCCAGCCGTAACGGCTAGGCTCAAGGCTTGGCGCAACGCTTGGTGTTTAGCTGTTAAATTAAGCTTGTGTGAATAGTTTTCGTCGCCAGTCGGGCCAAAAGTAATGCCGCCGCCACGCCAAATTGGGGTACGGATCGAACCAAAGCGCGCCCGGCCAGTGCCTTTTTGCTTCCATGGCTTACGGCCGCCACCACTAACTTCACCTCGTTTGAGTACAACGGCACTGTTGCCGCGACCATTAGCCAGATAAGCCACATATGCAGACTTTAAAAGCTCATGATTTGGAACTTCAACTGCGAATACAGCTTTGTCCAATTTAGCCGCGACGGTGGCTTTAGTGCCTGATTTTGTATAAGTCGCTACAGACACTACACAGCCTCCTGGATGATTACTATGCCTTTTCTGGGACCTGGAACAGCGCCAACCACGCCTATGACATTCAATTCTGGGTCAACTAGGGCTATCCTGAGGTTTCTCACAGTTACTTGTACGTCGCCCATTTGTCCGGCCATTTTCTTGCCCTTTAGGATGTGCTGAGGGTACATAGAGCCAATTGAACCTGGCTTTCTAGTATCGCCTTTACCGCCGTGCGTTTTACGCTGACGGTGGAAGTTGTGCCGCTTGATCGTACCGGCCCAGCCTTTACCTTTGCTGGTTCCAGTTACATTTACAGTGTCGCCAATATTAAAAATGTCGGCTGAGAAATTCTCGCCGACTTTCATTGATTCATCAATTTCATTAATCCGAATCTCCCGTACCACTTTTGGCTGCACCTTCGCTGGCTTAAAGTGGCCGGTTAGGGGTTTGCTGAGTTTAGCAGCCTTTTCGGATCCAAGCTGAACGGCTTGATAACCATCGATTTCGTCAGTTTTGACCTGAGTGATGACATTGGGGTTGGCGGAAAGCAAAGTAACAGCGTGAACTACACCGTCATCCGCGATGGTGCTTGTCATGCCAACTTTCCTCGTGATCAAAGCTTTCATACTAACCCCTTGTTATATTTCCTGCGTCTCCGCTTGAAGGCGTGACACAAAAATGCTTGGTGTCGATTGGTTTCTACCTCTGTTATTTGGTAGACCTGATCACTCACCAAGTACAGGAAATTTTGAGATACCATGACAGATTAGCACGAATAGTTGACCTCTGTCAATATGTTGCAAATTCTACATCTACTTATTGTTGTCTGGTCGGCGCGGTCACGTCAACTTTTAGACCGGAGCCAACACCATCAACGTCCCGGAAAGGGTTAATGACAAGAAATACAATAAGCAGCAAAACGATTAACGCGATAGAGATCGCTAGTTCGGCGTTACTGCCATAATTCTTCTCTTCATTCTCTAGAAACGTGCTTCTAGCGTGCTGGCTAGTGGTGGTTGCAGGGTCAGTCATGACAGTAGCTCCGTTTAATCTGAGACTACAATAGCTGTAAATCAAAGCTATTTCTGCAATATTTCTTACTTATCTTCGAATTTAGTGCGTAATAAGCTACCAGCCAGGAACGTTGACATAAATGCCAACTTGGCTCCAAAAGCCTACGAACATAGCAATGAGCAACAAGGCGTATTCAACTTTGCGATCGAGCTGGAAGTGCTCATGACGGGCGAATAATAGGCCTACAATCAGCCCAATGGGAATGGGTATTTGCTTGGTTAGGCCTGGGTTAACTAAGAAAATCCACTGTGAACCAACTATTAGATATAGGACAAGTTTGAGGATATAGGAACTATCAGGCTCGGTTTTATTTTTTTGTTTCCTTTTAGCCATAAACCAATCATAGCATAAAGGTTTTGGTATACTGTTAATTGATGGTTAAAACAAAAAGAAAGCACTATAAGCGGCGCTCTTGGCTAGCCAAAGCCTGGCGTCGATATGAATACAAGCACTCAACTATGGCTGTTTTAGCTGTCGGTGCTTTTGTGTTGCTGCTAGATACCACTATTATTCAGGGCAGTCTTTCGTATGTTGAAAAACTAGGAATATTTGGAATTATACTGGCCGGTATTATGTTTACTTCATTTTTTACTACTGCGCCAGCAATTGTTCTGCTTCTAGCTTTTAATGATCTACACAGCCCTTTGGATGTTGCCTTTTACGGCGCGATTGGCGCAGTCATAGGTGATTGGATCATCTTACGATTCTTTGAGGAGAAAGTGGCTTATGAACTTCGCCCGCTTGCTAAGAAACTGAACCTAATGAGGTTTATAAGACAGCTCAGGCGCAAGAAAAACCGAGAACGCGCCACATTGATGGGAATGCTAGTCATTGCTTCGCCTGTACCTGACGAAATTGGCATAGGCTTGCTTGGCATTGCCCATCTGCCGACGATTAGCCTACTAATCATCACCTTTCTTCTAAACGCAGCCGGTATCCTAGTACTTTTGCTCTTCGTTTAACAAACTAGTGCCTGTTAGTGGCGCTTTTGGCGTAGGTCGTCCCATGCGTCGCGATAATCTGTCGGTAGCGAATAAAACTGTTGCTTAGCTATTTCATCCCAATTCTTTTTCATCCCAGGTCCTCCGGTTACAAGCTACAGCTTATACGATGCCCCTGGGCAGTTCAGCAACAATTCTCACTGCCTAGGGTAGTCCTAGTCAAGATCTTTCAAAGAGAATTCATAACTAGCATCTGTTAATAGCGCTAGATCATCCCGCATATCGCAAATAGCCCCTCTGTCTAGGGTTTGGGCCTTACTGATTCCGATTGCTGTGAACCTAGTCACTGCTGCCATGGCCATATAACCCACACTATTTGCATACAATAAATCCGCACGCCGATCATCATAGACTCCGCCTTCATATTGAAATAACTGATCCCCGTACGTAGCTTCTATTTGAAGACGAGTCGGTTCTCCGCTTCTCTTGAATATATCCTCTAAATCATAGGGGTTATAAGGTCGCGCCACACGCAGTGCATACAGGTCCAAGCCGCATTCTCTCGTATACGTTTTGGCCAAATCATTACGGAGTGCTTCAGTTCCGAATGCGCTACCCACAATTAATCCTTTCTCAGCCGCGATTGAAAAAGGATGTCTTCGTGGTTCGCCATTAATGCCAGTGCGCGCGGGATAATACGCTTCGACTACTAATCTTACTTCCCCCCGAAAGCGTGGGTCAACTTTGCACCATAATTTTTTGTAGTAGCCGTGCGGACCTAGTTGAGCTAAGTTATCAAGTATAGACCTTGCAGCCCTATCAATTCGGTCATTAATAGATTCGTAGTGCTTTTCTTCCAGAGGTCTATTTGTTTCAAATGGATCAGCCATATCGTAACTATGGTTTACATCTTGATTTCGGCGCCCGCCTGTCTGTCCAGCCAGGACGGACAGGTCGCAGCTACCCGTTGCTACATCTTGATCTCGGCATCACAACCTGCGGGTAGCGATAGGTTCATGAGTGAATCAATGGTCTTTGGAGTTGGCTCAAAAACGTCGATTAGGCGTTTGTGCACGCGCATTTCGAACTGCTCACGGCCCTTTTTGTAGACGTGTGGGCTCTTAATGACTGTATAAAGAGTCTTTTTAGTTGGCAGTGGAATCGGACCAGCGATAGTTGCGCCTGTGCGCAGAGCTGTGTCAACAATCTGCTTTGCAGACTGGTCAATTACTTTGTGGTCATAGGCCTTTAGGCGTATGCGAATACGCTGCTTGGGCGCTGGAGCGTCCACTTTCTTGGCAGTTTTTGCGGCCGGTTTCTTGGCTTCAGCCATTTCTTCTCCCTTGTGATGTAACATCTTTGGACTGTTATGTAGAACAGTTCCTACGACTTTTAATCATCACGATTAATTTACAGTTAAAATTTTACAACAAATTTACTCCAAAGCATAGTGTCTTACTTAATCCCTAGACGTTGCTTAACCACTTCGTAGGCCTCAGTGCGGGCTGGGCTTTTGTGGCTATGCGCATTAAACAATGGGGTGATAGTTGGCGTTCTCGGAGCTACAGCCCGAGCCAGGCTCATGGCAGCTAAGATTCTTATACCAGACTCATATACCCAATTCTCGTCCCTAGCACTGGTCTTTACTTGAATATTAAAAGTGGTTTTGCCTAAGCGAGCACGTATATCCACGTCTTTGCGTAAGCCACCTTGATAGTGGCGATTAGTAGCTAAAGCCGCATAACCAGGTGGTAAATACTCTTCAGCTATGCCACCTAGTATAGTTGTAAGGACGCCTATTTCGGAATACAAACCTAGCTGCTGATGCAACTTTGGTACCCGATGGTAGTCATCCAAACGCAACTGGCTAAGTACAGTGCCCGCAAGGACGCAAAGCTCGTCATACCCAGCATTCACCGCTTCGTGACTAACTTGCTGTCCGTCAGCTAACTCAAGGTACATGTCGCGCAGACAGTAGGCTGCCGCGTTTTTCAGTAGACCATTAACGACAATAGCCTTAGCTGGTGCTTCTACTAACCTATCTTGGAGGGCATCAAGATTGATTGCGGCGATTGACAAACGTTCAGCCCGAGCGAGTGTTAGTCCGTCGGCAGGTGAAATAAGGCTATACAATGCCTCATGCTCGATCATATAACTAATATTATACCATTAATCAACCGTTTAGAGAAGTTCTTCTGTTTTAATTAGTCTGTTAAAAAAAGAGTTTTGGTTTCTTAAGTGTTGCCACTCACTTCTTCGAGGTACCCCAAGAGCTCGTCGCGTTCTTCGTCGCTTTTGATATGATGGCCTCTCCATCCAAGTTCAGGGTATGAATTATCTGCAATTTCCCGGCGATCAGCTTGAGCGATCCCTTCTCTAAGACTACTAGTAAAGGCTGCTTCAACAAAAGTTTTATTTGTTGATCTTGGTAACAACACCAGCACCGACAGTACGGCCGCCTTCGCGGATAGCGAAGCGCAGGCCCTGTTCCATGGCGATAGGAGCCAGCAACTTTACCTTGAAAGTTACTGTATCGCCAGGCATGACCATTTCTTTGTCAGCTGGCAGTTCAACTTCTCCCGTTACGTCAGTAGTACGGAAGTAAAACTGGGGCTTGTAGCCTTTGAAGAATGGTGTGTGTCGGCCGCCTTCTTCTTTGGTTAGAATATAAACTTCAGCGTCAAATTCAGTGTGAGGAGTAATTGAGCCTGGCTTAGCCAAAACTTGGCCGCGTTCAATGTCTTCACGTTCAATGCCGCGGAGCAGTACTCCGACGTTGTCACCGGCCTGGCCCTGGTCCAAGTTCTTCTTGAACATTTCGACGCCGGTTACAACTACTTTCTTAGTCGGACGGATGCCGACGATCTCAACCTCTTCGTTAATTTTAACTACACCAAGTTCGACACGGCCGGTAGCAACCGTACCACGTCCCTTGATAGAGAAAACGTCTTCGATAGGCATCAGGAATGGCTTGTCCAGGTCGCGTTTTGGCTCTGGAATGTAGTCATCCATGGCCTTAACGAGTTCCATAACAGCATCTTCGTTAGCAGCATCGCCTTCGAGGGCTTTTGTAGCAGAACCCTTAACGATTGGGGCGTTTTCATCAAAGTCGTATTTAGCTAACAATTCGCGGATGTCCATTTCAACCAGCTCAACCAGTTCTGGGTCAGCTAGGTCCATCTTGTTCATAAAAACAAGGATAGAAGGCACGCCAACTTGCTTGGCAAGCAGCACGTGCTCGCGGGTCTGAGGCATAGGACCATCAGCAGCGGATACAACCAGCACGGCACCGTCGATCTGGGCGGCACCTGTAATCATGTTCTTTACATAGTCGGCATGTCCCGGCATGTCGACGTGGGCGTAGTGGCGCTTTTCACTTTCATACTCCTGGTGAGAGGTAGCAATCGTGATACCACGGGCTTTTTCCTCTGGCGCGTTGTCAATTTCGTCATATTTGACAGGTTTGTTAACGTCGCTAGGAAGTTTCTTAGCTAGTACTGCTGTAATAGCGGCTGTCAAAGTAGTTTTACCGTGGTCAACATGTCCCATGGTACCAACATTTACGTGCGGCTTGCTTCGGTCAAAATCTGCCATGTTCATCCTCCTAAACTTTTTAGAAAAGTTGCTTATTTAATTGCTATTGTGTTTGACTATCCAACCTTGGTCTTATTCCAGACTAACTGTAAAAAGTTTTGGCGGACAAGTCTCCTATTAATCTGCTTTATCGCATAAGTAAATACACACTCAAGCGAGTTACCGAAATATTCTACCTGACCTCAAGGAGTTTGTAAAGAGTCGAACACCGCTGGCGTTGCCGGTTTGTAAACTTCCTGTTTCATAAGTTTTTGTAGTTCCCAATCGCTGCCTTCATCGAAAATGTTTTTTGCTGTTCGGATGTAGAATGCTGGTTTGTGTCGCCATGGAAATGCAGACCTCGTGTCTACTAGGGCCTTTAAGATAACTTCACCAGTTTTACGCCTCGGCAAACCTCTCCAGCCAATGCATCCATCCCTAATTTCCCTTAAGACCGGTATAACTATTTCGTCTGCTAAAGGACCGCTAGCTATAGTGCCTACGGCAAGACCAAGCAGCTTAATCCTTTCTGTTATCTCTTCATTAACTGCTTCAGTAAGAAATGGCTCTGGTGTATCCCATCTCCAACCCGAAGTAGCTTTCAGAAGTCGCCAGCCTTCATTTATTGCCAAAGGGTCATCTTCAAGAATGGAACCACCGAACTGGCGTGCATGATCCAATAGCAAGCTGTCTGTTGCCAGGGGGTCATTAAGAAAACCACCAGGAAAAGCCTTTTCCAGTAACTCAAAATCTGTCATTTGTACTAGCTTAGTAAGCAATTGCTCAGTTTGCAAGTGCAGCTAGATCAACGAGCGGGCATGTCTGTAGAAGCCTTGCTCTTATCCTTCACAACTTTATACGGATATAACGGATAGCGAGCTGCCAAAGCTCCTGGCATTAACAGCTTAGAAACACGAGGGATTTTCTGAAGAATTGCGGCTTCTAGGTCTTTTTGCCACTGGTTTTGGAGTTTGTTATTAGGTCGGCTCAAACGGTTAGACAGGCGTCCGGCAATAATGGCCATGACCGCCGATACGGTCCAGGCTTGGATGCGTTCAGGGTTATTTGTACTATCAATAATCAAAAGCTCACCATGTCTAGTTGGCGTAGGCGGTCCTGCCATAACCCGCCCCCCTTGGTCCACGTAAACAAACTCCAGATAGGCTCGACTCCGTCTTACCAAATTTAAAACCCTATTTTCTAGCTCTTTGGCTAGCTTGGGAAACCCTTGGCGTCTTAATCCCTTAGCGATGTCATAAGTTTCCTTGGGCCAGGTGACAAATGAGCCATGGTAATCCCAATATTCGATTAGGTTAGAATTGCTCAAAGCCCTACTGCGTATGCCGGCATCAGTCAGGAAATCGGTTCCCATGATCGTATTGACTATGCCGCTAATGTACTTTTGCTGTTCGTCGGCGTTCAGATAGTCAAAAAAACTGCTATCAAGCAAGGCGGCTGGATTGGCTGTTTTAGTTTCGATTATTCGCAGGTCATTCTTTTGATAATCGGTGCCTAGGGCAAAGTACTTGTGGCCAGGCTGCCACAATAATTCTAGGGTTTTAGTTCGAAGCTCATTTGCAATCTGGTTCCACTCTACAGATCTGTCTGGGAATAATTCTGAGGCCATTACCAGGGCATCATAAGCTAGGCCTTGCAATTCAATAGATGCAATCGGCCCGTGATGGTTGGCGAACTGGCCATTTGTATGAACATAAAACTCCCTGGAATCCTTCCAGACCTGATTTTCGATGCCATGAGGGTTTTGACGCTTGTATTCCAGCAAACCTGACCTAGATTGATCTAATCGTGTCGTAAGCCAAGTTACCGCATTTTCAACTACCTTTTCTAGTTTTAGCGTTTTACCGCTGCGCAGCACAACAATTTGCTTCAACATATTGCGGCCGTGGATCTGGCTATACATGCATACCAGACGAATAAACAGCGGCGTGGCGTCAACCGAACCGTAATACGCCAGTTCTGAGTCTGTGCCTCCCCAACGCACGCCTAACTCGTGAAATATGTGCTTTTGCACGTCCTTAATCTGTCGGCCATCTACGACGGCTGTCCTGTATTCGTGGATAATCTTTCCAGGCTCTTCCTCTGATTTATTGTTGACTGATTCGCCTTGTAAGCTGGCTAGCGTCAAAAGAATGCGGTGAACTAGCCGAGGACGAATTTTTATTAAGTCTTCACCGACCTCCAGAGAGTCTCGGCCAAAAACTGCTCCCTTGAACAGGTTATCCGAGCTAGCGTAGACCCCCTTGCCAGAGTGAGATATCAAGAAACTTAAAGCCACAGCTGGCGGCATCAGTAGTCGAGGTTTCGCGGCAACCAGACGTTTCAAGATATCTTTCATTCTACCTCTCAGTTTATGGCATTAACAGTCAAAACGTAACTGCTATTAGAATTCTCTGCGCATCTTAGCCTGAATGAACTACAATGTAGATGCACAAGCAGAGAGGTGAATATGCGGATCGCGGTAATAGCGGGGCCACACGTGCCCGTTCCACCTGTGAAATATGGCGGCTCAGAACTTGTTATCAGTAACTTGATCAAAGGGCTTAAGGAACTAGGTCATGAACCTGTATTAATTGCACCCGGGGATTCCAAGATCGATTGTGAAATTATTCCCTCGGTCGACAAAGCAATTTACTTCCCAGAGAAAAAAGCACAGGTCGAAGCATTTAATAAACGTATAAAAGCAGTCGATCGAAAAACCCATGACATCCTCATAAAACTTCTGCCGAGGGTGGATATAATCCATTCGCACGGTTTTGACTTGTTGAAGTTCAAGGATTTTCCAAACCTGACTACGACCCATAGCCGTTTCGTACTTGAAGAATTGGCATACTACCAAAAACGCAAGGATCTGTTTTATATTTCTATATCCAAAAACCAACAATCGGCTTTTCCGGAACTTACTTTTGTTGACGCGATCTATAACGGCCAGGATCCAGATCTATTCCCGGTAGTAACTAAACCAGATGATTATTTATGCTTTTTAGGTCGGTTCGATAGGGACAAAAGTCCCCACTGGGCAATTCAGCTGGCAATCGCGCTTGGGATGAAGATAAAGGTAGCCGGTAAGCGGGATTTTGACAGCGACGGCTATTTTGAAGCGAAAATTGCCAAATATCTCAGCCATCCCTTGGTTGAATACTTAGGCGAGATTGGTTTTGACGAAAAAATAGAACTGCTCAGCAAAGCTAAATGCAATCTGCATCCTACAAACTTCCGCGAGCCATTTGGACTTACCGTTATAGAAGCCGCTTATTGCGGTACGCCAACTTTGGCCATGTCTCGCGGCTCGATGCCAGAACTGATAGAGAATGGTCGGACAGGGATTCTGGTAGAGGACTTCGTAGAGGGTTTCCACAAAATACACGAATGTTACGAAATGAACCGAGAATATATAGCTAAGAGAGCCCGCCAGTCATTTACTTACAAAATTATGAGTAAACAATACGAAGCAGCCTACAATAATGTCCTAACTAAATTCAAACATCCCAAAACCAGCGAAAAAAAAGTGCCCTCACGCACCAAACATGCCGCCAGCGCCAGCCTTATTTAGATGTTTTAGCCGCTATGGCTTCAGCGACATTATTTGGAACGTCGGCGTAATGGTCTAATTCCATACTGGAGCTAGCCCGGCCTTGGGTATTGCTGCGCAGGTTTGTCGTATAGCCGAACATTTCACCAAGTGGCACAAAAGCTGTAATTTCTTTGATACCGGCTTGCAGGTCTTCCATTGACTCGATCCGGCCGCGCTTGCTGTTCATGTCGCCAATTACGTCGCCCATGAAGTTTTCCGGAGTAACTACTACGACTTTCATGATTGGTTCGAGCAGTACAGGCCCGGCTTTTCTCATACCTTCCTTGAATCCAATCGAGCCGGCGGCTTTAAAGGCCATCTCACTGGAGTCAACGTCGTGATAACTGCCGTCGTACAGCTCAACTTTGACATCAACTACCGGATAGCCAGCTACGACTCCATTATTCATGGCTTCAACAACACCTTGTTCGACAGGCTTGATGTATTCAGCCGGTACAACGCCACCTTTGATAGAGTTGATGAACTCAAAGCCCTTGCCTTGTTCGTTCTGCGACAGGCGCAGCCAGACATGGCCGTACTGTCCGCGGCCACCGCTCTGGCGGATAAACTTGCCCTCGGCTTCTACGCCGTCTTTGCGAATAGTTTCACGGTAAGCCACTTGCGGCGCGCCAACATTGGCCTCTACATCAAACTCGCGCTTCATGCGGTCGACAATGATTTCTAGGTGCAGCTCGCCCATCCCGGAAATAATCGTTTGGCCGGTTTCGTCATCGACTTTAATCCGGAATGTAGGGTCTTCTTCAGCCAGGCGCTGCATGGCAACCGACATCTTTTCCTGGTCGGCTTTGGTTTTCGGTTCAATCGCAATCGAAACAGGTGGTTCTGGGAAGGTAATAGACTCTAAGACTATAGGATTATTAGGGTCGCACAATGTATGTCCGGTCGTAGTTCCCTTTAGCCCCACAATTGCGGCGATGTCACCGGCTCCAACTTCTGTGACGTCTGCGCGTTTGTCTGCCTGCAATCGGACAATTCGGCCGACACGCTCTTTTTCACCAGTTGAGCTGTTCAGCACATAACTGCCGGCAACGATCTTGCCCGAGTAGACACGGAAATATGCCAGTTTACCCACAAATGGGTCCGTAGTGATCTTGAAAGCCAGGGCCGAGAATGACTCGGCTTCAGACGGCTTACGTTCGACTTTGTCGCCAGTTTTGGGATGAGTGCCCCAGGTGCTGCCACGGTCGAGCGGGCTGGGCAGGTAATCATTCACCATATCCAGCACTTTCTCGACAATTACACCACGGCCATCGCCGCCGGTAACGGCAAAGAATTTGCCGCTTAGGACGGCTGTACGGATAGCTTGCTTGATGTCAGCTTCAGTAAGGCCTTCTTCGCCGACCTCAAAGTACTTCTCCAGCATGGCTTCGTCTTCTGCCACAGCATTTTCAATCAATAATGACCGGTATTTCTTGACCTGGTCAGCCATATCAGCCGGGATTTCACCCTCAACTAGCTCGTGGTCTGTAAATTCTTTGTAGGTATAAGCCTTGAGCGTAACCAGATCGATAACGCCATTGATGGCTTGCTCGAAACCAATCGGCAGATGAACTGGAAAGGCTCGTTTGCTGAGGCGGTTATGAATCGAGTCCAGGGATTTGTAGAAATCACCACCGGTTTGGTTAATCTTGTTAATAAAGCAGATACGCGGCACGCCATACTTGTCGGCCTGGCGCCAAACAGTTTCGGACTGGCTTTCGACGCCCATCTTGCCGTCAAAGACTACGCAGGCACCGTCCAGGACGCGCAAAGAACGCTCAACTTCAACGGTGAAGTCAATGTGCCCGGGCGTATCGATGATGTTGATCTGGTTGTTTTTCCAGAAACAGGTAACAGAAGCCGCTACGATGGTAATCCCGCGCTCGCGCTCCTGAGCCATCCAGTCAGTCGTGGTCTCGCCCTCGTGAACAGCGCCAATCTTGTGCTTTAGACCTGTGCGGTAAAGAATGCCTTCAGTAGTAGTAGTCTTTCCAGCATCAATATGAGCAATAATGCCCAGGTTCCGAATTTTATCCATTGGTGTTTTTTTCTCAGCCATTAATTAATCCTTTTATTTCCTAATTTACTCACGTGAATAATCACTTTCTCTAAGGAAAGTGTAAAAGTCTTCTCGGAGAACACTAACTTCAGCGGGGTAAAGTGGGGCTTGCATCATCAATTCACTCAGCGCAAGGTCTACTCGGGCATGAGCTTCAGTACGAACTTGGTCTGGCGTAAGTTCTTCGGCCCTCGTTGTGATTGTGCCCATTAAATCAGATGTAACCGCTACAGGCTTTGCCTCTTGGGCTAAGTTCCACCACTTTTTTGCGCCCTCGACAGCAACTCGGCGCATTGCGTCATCACTTTGAAAGCGTGCACGTCTGCGTTCATCTAGTCTCTCACCCGTTTCGCTCATATTTGTCCTCGGTGAGGGTTTTGTAGGGGAATGCAGTTTGGATAAAAACTTGAGTATCGCAAGTGAGCGGTATTACTGATACCGTGAACGCGAAACGGAAAGTTTTTATTCAAAATGTGCCCCATACAAAAGCCGTTAGTACCTGGCGAAGTGGGCGAAAGCCCTATTCGCTTCGGCCATTTTATGGGTGTCTTCTTTTTTCTTAACAGCCGTACCGGTACTGTTGTAGGCGTCAGCTAGCTCTAGGGCTATCCGGTCTTCCATGCTCATACCTTTTTTAGCTCGAGCAGCAGCCACGAACCACATCATAGTCAGGTGATTCTGGCGCTGACCGCTAACTTCAAAGGGGATTTGATAATTAGCCCCGCCAACACGACGGGAACGGGTTTCCATATGCGGCTGAACGTTCTTCATAGCTTGGTCAAAAACATCTACAGGATTTTGAACTTTCAGTTTATCTGCGGCTTTTTGCATACCGTTATAGACTAGTCGCTCAGCCAGCTGTTTTTTACCATTCAACATAACTCGATTAATTAATCGCTGGACCATGACACTGTTATATAGCCGGTCAGCTGGAATCGGACGGACTAATGAGGCTGTTACTTTACGAGGCATGTGAGACTCCTGCTTGGGGATCATTTTTCTGCTGCGCCAAAAGACAAGCACCATTACCTATACCCATCAGTGTCTGATTACTGCAGTAGACAGCTGTGGCATATGCTCTATCACCTTCTCCAAAAAAAAGTGTACCGTCTTCGTTTACGCCACAGAGTGATGCAAAATCAGGACACACAAACATCTTGCAGATTTCACCCCGTACTTTAACTGCGGCTTCCATGGTGGTCATTACTTTGCGCCCTTCTTGGTGCCGTATTTAGAACGGCCCTGAGTCCGGTTTTGAACGCCTTGTAGGTCCAATGAGCCGCGGACGATGTGATAACGCACACCCGGTAGGTCTTTTACCCGGCCGCCACGGACTAACACCATGGCGTGCTCTTGCAGGTTGTGACCTTCGCCACCGATATACGCCCAGACTTCGTAGCCATTCTGCAATCGCACACGGGCGACTTTGCGAAGGGCTGAGTTAGGCTTCTTTGGTGTCTTGGTAGTAACTTTAACACATACACCGCGCTTAAATGGCGCAGGTTTTTCATACTTAGTAGTTTTCAGATTATTGACGACGCGCTGAAGAGCCGGCGACTTGGTTTTGCTAGTCGCCTTTACACGAGGCTTACGAATTAACTGATTGATTGTTGGCATAGATGCAAAATTTCCTTGAATTTTGCAGAGCAATGAGCGATGAGCAGCGAGCTATGAGATTCAGTCCTCTCATGCCTCACGCCTCGTATCTCATGCCTCTGCGTTAGCAATGTGAAACTCGATGTTAAATTCTACCACTATTTCTCCTCTGTCGCAACAGCGGCCGGGCTACTTAGTTTGTCAGTGTCTGAAAAGCCATCACCGTCTTCATCTGGCAGATAGCCAGTACCGACAGGAATACGTCGCCCAAGGATAACGTTTTCCTTCAGGCCATAGAGCTTGTCGACTTTACCGCTGGTAGCAGCGGCTATCAGTACACGCGTTGTGTCCTGGAAAGACGCCGCGCTTAGGAAGGAATCGGTGCTCAAAGAGGCCTTGGTGATGCCGAGTAGCAGCTGAGTGTACTTAGCAGGATGCTTACCTGACTTGGCTAGCACTTCATTAGCCTCAACTACTGCCAGCTTCGATACTATGTCGCCGGTAACAAATTCCGTGTCGCCTGCTTCATCGATCTGGACGCGGCTAAACATCTGACGGACGATGATTTCTAGGTGCTTATCAGCAATGTTTTGGCCTTGCGAAGCAAAGATACGCAGGATGTCGTTCATGATGTAACGCTGAGTGGCTTCAACACCCTTGAGCAGCATCAGTTCATGTAAGTTGATTGAACCGTTTGTGAGGCGTTTGCCAGCTTCTACCTTGTCTCCATCCTTGACGACAATTTGCTTATATCCTGGGATTTCGTAGCGAATTACAGATTTGCTGTTAGGCTGGATGACGATTTTGGTCTTACTAACTTCTGCCTTGCCGGCAATTGGCGCGACCAGTGGATCACTGCCATCTTCTTCAGAGGCTATCACATCGCCAATGGCAATTTCCGCGCCCTTAGCGACTTGAGCTTTTCGGCCCTTCAGCGGCAGTTCGACTCTTTCATTCTCGCTGGCTGTTATTTGAACTATGTAATGGTCACCCTCTTCCCAGGCGCCAACGACACCGCCAATTTCAGCCAAGAATGCCTGGCCTTTTGGCGTACGAACTTCGAACAACTCTTCAACACGAGGCAGACCGGTAGTAATGTCCTCACCAGCAACACCACCGGAGTGGAAAGTTCTCAGTGTTAACTGTGTGCCTGGCTCGCCAATACTCTGAGCAGCGATTACACCAGCCGGATGGGCATTAGCAACTAAAGCGCCGGTAGCTGGATCAAGCCCGTAAGATTTACGAGGTACGCCCTTAACAGCTGTAGAACTAAGTACGCTTAAGATATGTACGCCATCAATTTCAGTGTCAGCTTCAATATTAGCGGCAGCTTCAACTGTGATTAAGGCTCCTTTTTTGACATAGCTAGCGATCTTTTCAGCCGCGAAGCGGCCTTCAAGCCGCGAGGAGTAGCTAACGCCAATTTCATCGGCGTCGGCACGATACATGGCAAAACCAGGATCAGCCGCTTCATCCTCAATCGTAAAGACATCTTGGCTGACATCAACTAAACGACGAGTTAGATAACCTGAGTCGGCCGTCTTCAATGCCGTGTCAATCATACCCTTGCGGGCGCCACGGGTAGCCGTAAAGTACTCCAGCGGACTAAAACCGCTCTTATAGTTCGATTTAATCGGCAACTCGATCGTTCGACCGGTAGCATCTGGCACCAGGCCGAACATACCAACAGCGGTGTTAACCTGGCCGATGTTACCACGGGCACCAGAGACAACCGCAATGGACATAGAGCTATCTTCAGTAGCAAATTGAGTTGAGAGGGTTGACTGAACCTCAGCCCCAATGTCGCCCCAGTTTTCAATCGTCAAACGATACCGCTCTTCTTCGGTTATAAAACCTTGGTCGTATTGTTCGCTGATCTTGGTAGCTTCAACTTCACCCTTGTCGATGATGCCTTGGAGGCC
This sequence comes from uncultured Candidatus Saccharibacteria bacterium, assembly GCA_964463635.1. Lineage (GTDB taxonomy): Bacteria > Patescibacteriota > Saccharimonadia > Saccharimonadales > CAZARM01 > CAYXCB01. The sequence goes on along the minus strand of CAYXCB010000013.1, from coordinate 865 downwards.
TTTGACTTCCCGAAAGTCGTCCATGCCTAAGCTCAGGCCGGAACGGGTCGCGAACTCAAAACCTAAATCTTTTAGGTCGTCGGCAATTTCAGCGGCTTTGGCTTGGCCAAACATCTGATAGGCCAGCGCCAATACCTGATTCAGGCGCTTTTTAGTCATGGCTTCATCCTGGTATGGGAACTCCTCCGGGAAAATTTCATTGAAGATTAGACGGCCGAGAGTTGTTTCTCGGACCTGGCCGCGGAACGGTACACGAATGCGCGACTGCATACTCAATGTACCTTCATCGCGGGCCATAATGGCTTCTTCGATGCCGGTGACTAAACGGACTGTTTGGTCCAGGCCTGGCCGGTCGTATGTCAGGTAGTAGCAGCCAAGCACAATGTCTTGTTCGATGTGCAGGATCGGCGAACCGTCAGCCGGTTTCAGCAAGTTCTTGTTAGCAGCCATGATGTCGCGGGCTTCAGCCTGAGCTTCATCTGATAATGGCAGGTGGACCGCCATTTGGTCGCCGTCAAAGTCGGCATTGAAACCTTTACAAACTAATGGGTGCAGCTGGATAGCTTTGCCCTCGATTAGGCGCGGCTGGAAAGCCTGGATACTCAGGCGGTGAAGACTTGGGGCACGGTTAAGCAAGACGTATTTGCCTTTAATTACTTCGTCCAAAGCGTCCCAGACAGCGGTTTCGCCGGTTTCAATCATGCGGGTAGCGCTGCGGATATTGTGGGCATGTTCGTTGGCAATCAAGTGCCCGATAACAAACGGCTTAAACAATTCCAGGGCCATCATCTTGGGCAAACCGCACTCATATATCTTTAGTTCCGGACCAGCCACGATAACCGAACGGCCGGAGTAGTCCACGCGC
>CAYXCB010000012.1:0-21523 GCA_964463635.1 uncultured Candidatus Saccharibacteria bacterium | reverse complement strand
AGCTTCCTTGGCCTGGCAAGTCAGGTCACGTTCCGCGACCCCGGAACTTCATCTTTGAAAGCAAGTTTTCAAGAGAAGATTCCCTTGCAAACTGCCGCTGGCAGTCTTCACTCTATCAACTGAGCTACACCCGCGAATGAGGACAGAATAGAAGTGTTTACATTTTTATTCTGTCCGAATGAGCGGAGGCCTTTTGGCTCTAGCCAAAAGACACCCGCATGACACAAAATTATACCAGACGCCCAGGCCTCGCCTACGGCTCGGGCTTCCTCACATGCTCGAAGTAAACTTCTGCGCGTGATCGTCGCCATCGAACTGTTTTTGCTACGCAAAATATCCAGTTCGTGTCTCGGACAAAAGTCCGTCAAATATTTTACCCAACCCTAGGGGTTAGATTAAATATTTGGTGGCTCCTCCCAGACTCGAACTGGGGACACAAGGCTCTTCAAGCCTCTGCTCTACCAACTGAGCTAAAGAGCCACGTCAGAATCGACGGTCGGCTTACACAAAACCTGCAGGCAGATTTTATTCCACCCTCTGGTCGCTTCTTCCTCTCAATTTTCCAAACAGTTCCTTGGTTTGAAAAATTGGTTAAAGACTTCGGTATTCTACTGTAAGAAAGCCTTTTTTTCAAGATGAGGACTTGTTATAAACTTGGGTCGAAATAACGGCTACACACCGCCGCCGGTGGTTTTGAATCTCATTTTGCAAATGGTTGTTATAAACCATAGTTTATCGGTGTTAGCTAAACGAGCTTGCTAAAAATCTGTGGTCTTATTCAGGCTTGGGCAAATCCTCGCCATAGCTAGCGTCAAGCAACCTTTTAACCTCTTTTGCACTATACCGCCGGTGGCCTCCGGGTGTAAGTATAGATGAAATCCTGCCTTTTGATGCCCAATCCGTAACTGTTCTTGGGGATACCTGAAACAAAAAGGCAACTTCTGCAGTCGTAAGTCGACGCGTAGGATCACCTGTCAAATTTTCTAATTGTTCTTCGACCGTTAAGGCGTTCCTACGAGGTGTTTTTTCGACCTTAGCAGTTCTAAGCTCGCTAACCTCGGCCCGTTCAGGAAGTAACGAATCAATTTTTTGCTTTGCTTTTTCTATATCGGTATCAGCTAAGTCTAATTGGCCGTCCCAGTACATTTTACGTCCTCGATAAGTTCCAATAACTAGTTCTACCCCCTGCGCAGCAAGAACTTCATGAGATACATGGTTTGCCATTATGCCAGAGGCATAGCCTGTAGAGGCCTCGTATCCGTAGTATGGCATTATCTCCGCAACATCAGCATTTACGAGAGTGATACCGTGCTTTAGAATTTCTGCCGTTGCGCGAAGAAGCGCCCCACGCTCTGGGTTAGCTGAGTGATGATCTTCAGGCATATAAAAAATAATACCATAAACTGGTATTATTGCAATACCGTAGGATAAAAGAATCCTGCTAGAACTTCGAATTAAAGGTCAGAAGTTGCTACAACAGAGGTAATCAAGTATAATCACCGGAGTTTAAGGGCCCATAGCTCAGCCGGTTAGAGCACCTGCCTTTTAAGCAGGGTGTCGTGGGTTCGAGTCCCACTGGGCCCTCCAGCAAAAAAGACCTGCTTCGTGTAGGTCTTTTTTGCTGGCATGAGCTTTGTGTGGGACCTGAAGCCACGACACGCCAATAGGGTGTCGTGGCTGAAGATTGCCGGTGGCAATCTGCAAGGGAATGTTCCGATGCAAGCTGTGCTTGCAATCGTGAACTTCCGGGGTCGCCAAAGGTGACCGAGTCCCACTGAGCCCTCCAAACACAGTATCTTATTGAGTAACGGCAATCAGTATTACAATGATGATTGCAGATAATGTGATAAAGATTAAAAATGCTTTATTCCATATTTCGTAGAATTTAAAGTCTTTCAAAGTTACCGATACATTCTGTATGGCCAATATGTCAGTTAGATTCTGTGAGGCTTCCTCTAGGCTTAATGGCATGGATTTCACAATTCTGAACTTAGATATTTTATTCGATTGAGCAATTTCTAAGCGTCCGTGTTTTTTGTCTATGGCTACGTTTTTAATATCGCTGAATTTAAGCATGTAGGGTTTTGGCCAGTTTAATAAGGTTTCGAATAATAGTTTGCGTAGGCCGCGTACGGGCTGTTTCATACCAGGGTGTTCCTTTAGTCCTTTTACGGTAGGCGATAACAAAAGACCCTCGTCCATAACTTTCACAAAAAGTGTTTCACCTCGAAGTGGAATAGTAAATCCCTTGTTAAATTCATAATCAGCTTCTTCATTGATACCCCAGATTTTGCTTGAGCTATAAAAAAGATTCATAGGTTGGTTACATTATAAGGTTTTTGCATTAATTTAGTTGCAATAGTTTGCACCTTGCTCCTCCATGAAAGAACTCCGCCTTCAGCGTGGAGTTTTTTGTATTTAAGCTATTTCTTCTGTCAATGATAGGTCATCCGCAAATGACTCAGTAGGTTTGACTTTGTGCACGCAACCACATCTTCGCATGTACCAAACACCTATTACTGAGCCTATTGCCATATATGCCCCTTGTACTGCATAGGTTGAGCCGATACTCATTAATCCGACCGAAGCGCCTAGTGCCAGGCGCGCGAATACTTGGCCCAGGTTTTGCGCAAACGACACAGCGGATAGTACTGTACTACGCTGAAATGATTCAACGCGTTGGTTTATATAATCTGATACGATCGGTCGTTCAGCATTAAGCAAGCCTTGAATCAAAATAAACACAGGAACCAATGCCCACGGAGAGCGGGCTAGCGATAGGCCTACGAACAGGATACCCGTCAGGAGGTTAACCCATAATATTATTTGGTCGACAGTTAAATACTTTTCAAGCAAATGCGACCACTTTATCACAGTAAAGTTGAGCAGCTTACCCGCCGCTAAAGCAACCCCCAAGAATATAGCTGGTACAGCCATATCCTGGAAAAATGGCTGATACGATTGGCGCAAGAAGTATTCTCCGTTCAAAGTCAGCAGCCCGGCTATCAGCAAGGCAAATATCGTCTGGTTTTGCCGGACCAGTTTCAGGCTCTGCTTTAAATGCGCCAATGATTTAAATTCTTGTTTGACTGCTTTCGGCTTTTCAGCAACCCGTAGCGTATACGTTATTCCAAAGGCTATTAATACCATAAGGCCGGTACTAATAATTAGCGGTGCGTACGCAGCGCTGCCGAATAGCTGGACTGCCAGTCCAGCCAGCGCAGTGGCAATAATAAAACCTAGAATGTCGTTGGATAAAAAACTCCCGTAAGCTTTGGGGTAGCCTTCTGCTGAACCATGTTCTTCTACGTAACTTTCGTATAGAAGTGCCTCGTCACTGCCGCTGCGGAAAGCTACACTCACGCCTCTTACTGCAAAGTAAGCCAGCAAGGCTAATTGGTTATGCACTAACAGGAGCTGTAGCATGCCGAACGCATCCAGAAGCAGGCCTAATCTAATGGACACTTTTTGGCCATATTTATCCGCCAGAACACCGGTCGGCAACTCGGCTATCATCATTGCAACACTAAATACCGTCTGGGCAACAATTAAGAAAGCGACTGATATTTCTCGCTGTATTAGGAATAGTGTCATGATCGGGGTATAAAACAACATGCCCGACGTTAGACTAATAAGGTAAAGTTTTTTGAGATTGTTCATAACTAGTAAGGATTCTTATGGGCTTGTTTGAAGATATACCTGGAATGGTTGAGCAAAATTTCAGATGCATTTTTGGTGACATACTGATAACAATGCGTATCTACATCTACTGACTTAACTAATCCGGCCTCTTTTAGTACTCGCAAATGGTTCGAAACTGTTGGCTGTGGTATCTTTAGAGCTTTTGAAATCTCGGTAACGCATGACTCTTTTTTTGGCGAAGACGGGACAAAGCCTTCGGATTCTTCTGCAATATGTAAAAACACCGATAATCGAACCGGATTAGCTAAAGCCTTGTAGTAAGCGGCAAGCCTCTTTTCCATACCACGTATAATAATTCATAATATTCTAAAAGTTAAATATTTAGATTTTGGAATGAAGTTATTTAATGTTTCTTCTTGTGTTCGTGGGGACGGTGGAGCAGCCAAAGCGCGATTAGCTGAAGGAAAACGACCATACCGACGATTACGCTGCTCATATCCAACAGCTGACGCCCAGCTTCGATCGAACGCACATAATCCTGGGCAGCTTGGGGTAGTGTCGGCAGAACAAAAGCGGCTAAGACTACGCCGGTCACAAGCAGCGGGATAAAGTGAAAGATGACCTTACCCTTAGATAAACTGCCCTTTAGAAACAACGCGGTTAGTAGTATTGGAAGAACAACCACCGAAGCCTCGGCATAGGTAGCCACGTTTTGACTGCGAGCCACAGAATTGACGATAATACCAACGTTTTCGCCGAAATATCGCGCCAACAATTCTCCTGCCATCAGGCTGAAGAACAGGTGCGAAGTACTGACTCGAAAAATGAGGCCGAGCAATAGCGGCAGTCCGAGGACAGCCCCTAGTACGGCGTATGGAATCATGTATTTAGTCTATCATAAGCGTTAAGAGCTAACTCTTACAATTTGAGCTGTTGGTCGAGTTTCAAATCGGCTTGTTTGGCGACTCCAGCATTGACTTCAATCACATACTTAGCCGGCTGGTTGGCGCAAAAAAACTTGGGGTAAGTGTCGGGGCTGACATTTTCTTCTATTTTAGTAATCGTCTTGTCCGCGTCTAGCCAAATTATGTCCAGGCTAAACTTCATGTCCTTCATCCACATGCAGGCCGCTTCAGGCTCGTCGAACACGAATAACATGCCCTGGGCTGGTAAAATACCGTTAACCCCTGACAACCCCTGCTGTCGCTCGGCAGACGTAATAGCCTTATCGAGCACCACGCACTGGCGTTTATTACTACTGTCTTTTGCATAAAACGGACAGCTTTGACCATCTTTGGCCCTCGACCCAGTCAGCGCGGCCAGACCAACAAAAACAACAAGAGCAATTATAAGGCGCCTAGGCAGTTTCGGCTTCGAACTTTGTTCTGATGAATTCATGCTTTAAGGCCTAACGCATTGCATTTGAGTGTCAAAGTTGTTTTATTCGCGAGAAGCGGAAGAAGCTGTGCAAATGGCACCTTAAGACGAACTGCCGCAGCCTGGGGGTGAGTAGCCCGAGAGAGCGGGTTGCCCGATCCTCGGCGCGATGAGCGGGGGTATCCCCCGCTCATAAGGCGAAGCCGCTTAGGCTCCGACTCGGTCACGGCGACGCTTACCCTTGGCGTTCTGCTCCACATAATCCATGATTTTTTCAGCAACATTGTGCCCGGTAACTTTTTCGATACCAAAGCCAGGGCTGGAGTTTACTTCTAGCACCAGCGGTCCGCGGGCGGAACGCATCAGATCGACACCACAAATTGACAGTCCCATGGCCTTAGCAGCCCGCTGGGCGGTTTTGCGTTCTTCGTCAGTTAATTTAATCGGCTTGCCTTCACCGCCCTGGTGCAAATTGGATCGGAAATCATCGTCCAGACTCTGGCGCTTCATACTGGCCACCACTTGGCCGCCAACCACAAAGGCACGGATATCCATGCCGGCACTTTCTTCGATAAATTCCTGCAGCAAGATGTTGGTTCCGTCTTCGTCCATAACGTAAAAAGCCTGCAATACTGACTTAGCAGCCTTTTTGGTCTCAGCCAGTACGACACCGTTACCATGGGTACCGCGGGCTAGTTTGATAACGACTGGCGTACCGCCGAGACCTTCGATCAAATCTTCGACGTCAGTAGTCATACCACGCGAAAAGACAGTTTTAGGGATACCGACACCGGCTCTAGCCAGCAGTTGCATACTGCGCAGCTTGTCGCGAGAACGGACTAAGGCAATCGAGCTGGTAGTCGTAAATACACCCTGCATTTCAAACTGGCGGACAATAGCCGCACCGTAGCGGGTGTAGCTGCTAGCAATCCGCGGAATAATGACGTCGATGTCGCTCAGGTTTGTGCCTTCATAACTGACGATAGGGTTGCTTTTCTCGATGGTGGCGTAGCACTGCGAATAATCAACCACGACGACGGTGTGGCCGCGGGCTTCGGCTTCTTGTTTCAACCGCTTGGTCGAGTAATTGCCTGGTCCTTTAGATAAAATAGCTATTTTCATCCCGTTAGAACCCACTTAACTTTCGTAAATTGGTTAACGATTGATAAACTTTGCTAATTTTAGTCATAATATGGTCTCCTTGGGTCTTTTGGGTTCTAACGGGATTCATGATAACTTCTTCTTCAGCTTTACTTGCTCAAGATACTGGGCACCTTTCCTGGAGTCAACCAAGAAATGGTTTCGACGGAGGAATTTGCGTCCAATTAGCACCGGCCATTTCATTTCGCTGCGGTCGGCCAGGCTCAAGACTATCGGATAGGTTTTGCCTTGAATGATGATCTTTGTTTCGACAAAATAGCGAGCCTTCTTTTCACCATTGCTGCTGCGGACATGGTCAACGGCGAATTTATCGACTCGTCTTTCGGCTTTTGGCTGGTCGAATGGCGAAAACACCAAAACCTTACCGTCTTTGGTGTCTTCTTCCCGAATTTGGGTGCAATGAAGAGCACCGGTGAAGGCACCGGTGTCGATTTTGGCCGTCATCTCGCCTAATTTGAAATCAGGGAACTGCACGGGCTCAAATGTCCCAATAGTGATAGGTTCTATATGTTTCATAGTTTTTACGAGCCTATCTTTATATTATAGCATACTTTGGCTACTTATGTCAATATCCATATCTGTTAGTTAGCGGATTGGACGCGCAGGAAAACAAAGATAATTAGGGCTATAACTGCCCCTAATACAGCTAACAGTAATGGTATTAAGCCCTGTTCATTAGAACCAAGCCTAGCATAATTTTGGTAATGAAAAATATCGAATTTTTTGAGCGAAAAGCCTAAAGAGCGAGAAGGCGTAACCGAAGTTACGTCGACGAGTGATGAAGGTTTTACAGCCAAAAAAGCAGGTTTTTTCACCCAAAACTTTATGTTGGGCTTGATTCTAGGCTTAAGGCTTTTCATGTTACTATTTATAATAGAAAACTCGCAAAAAGAAAAACAATTTCAGATAAAATAACAATTATGTCGGAAGCAGCACCCAACTCTCAAGGCGGAATAAATCCAGACTTTCGGTTAACTGAAATTATTGATCAGGCGGAAGCTACACAAAGCCGACATTTTAATAATGCTGTCCCGGTGGCGGTGGCCGCGGCTGATCGTTTGTTCGAGGATATATATAAAGATAAAAAAACGGGCCTGAAAAGCGGCGAGTATTTTAAAAAACAGCTTGATAAGGTTATTAGTGAACTGGGCGAAGGCGATGAGCTGGCTATAACTATTTTTGACGTGGATAACTTTAAGCAAGTAAACGATGTTCTCGGTCATGCCAAGGGCGATGAATTATTAGGAATTATTGGCAAAGCGTTTGAAGAGGTCTATCGACGATCGAGCGATACATTAGCCCGAGGTCAAAGTGATGATTCAGATCGCACAGCTAGGCTGCACGGGGACGAGTTCGGAGCCAGCATTCTTAATAAAAGCAATGAGTCAGAGGGTCTAAGAGTCCATACAGCCCTAGAGGAGGCCGAAGTACAAGCAGCGCGTTTGGATACTGCAGTACAAGAAAAGTTAAAAGATACGGTGTTTGATGGTTTTGGTCTCGGCTTAGCTCACGCAAGCAAGGCTTATCACAAAGGAGACACAGCTGAAACCGTGGTCTTTAAAGCTGATATAGAAATGATTGTTAATAAGTGCCGTGGCAAAATAGAGCGTCTCAACGAAGAAGATAAAGCATGGTTAAACGATACCTACAATTTAGCTATGATTAAACGACTGAATATACGTCTGCCCGATTATGTTTCGGCCTACTTAGAACCAGCTGAAACTGACGTCTAAACTAGTCAAAAAATGATCGTCTAGGGTCAGTTTGTCGAAGTTGTTCTAGGATTTCTTTCTGTTTTTTACTCAACTTGGTTGGGGTTTCGACGTTGATTGTGACTATGTGGGCGCCACGGTTATCACTTTTAATATGCGGCACTCCGTGTCCACTTAACTTGAAATCGGTACCAGCTTGCGTACCTGCTGGGATTTTCATCTTGACCGGACCGTCGACTGTTTCGACCTTGATTTCGGTACCGAGCGCAGCGTCCACCATGTCGATGGTTTCCTCAGACAGAATTAAATCGCCTTCACGGGTGAATTTCTTATGCGGCTTGACGCGGATATTTACGTACAAATCGCCTTTTGGGCCGTGAGCCACCGCTTCGCCATGTTCACGAAGCCGGATTGTAGCGCCGTCATCAATGCCGGCTGGGACTTTGAGCCCGATGGTTTGCGATTTGCGCTGGGTGCCCTTGCCGTTACAGACAGAGCAAACCTTTTCCGGTACTTTGCCCCTACCCTGGCATTTCGGACAAACCGTAGCCTGTTGGATATTGCCAAAGATAGTCCTGGTTACATTTACTACCTGGCCGGAGCCCTTGCACTGGTCACAGATTTTTAACTCATATCCCGGTTCGACGGTTGAGCCTTTGCAGTGCACACAAGTATCTTCAAGATTCAGGTTCAAGTCAACTTCGGTGCCGAATACCGCCTGTTCAAATGTAATCTCGATTGACGTTTCAACGTCTCGGCCCCGGGTTTGGCGTCTAGAGCGCTGCTGGCCGCCGCCAAAGAAACTGCCAAAGATGTCGCCTAGACCCAGGTCGCCAAAGTCAAAGTTTATATTCTGCCCTTGCCCGCCAAAGCCAGCAAACGGATTACCATCGCTAGCTGCACTAGAACCGACGCCGGCGTGGCCGAATTGGTCGTAGCGCTGGCGTTTGCTGGAATCCTTTAGGATTTCGTATGCTTCATTGACTTCTTTGAACTTGATTTCGTCACCGCCGCGGTCTGGATGGTACTCAATAGCCTTTTTGCGAAAAGCTTTTTTGATCTCATCCGCACTGGCAGACTTGCCAACGCCTAATACTTCGTAATAATCACGCTTAGTGGCCATAGTCACTTTCCTTTTGAGGAAACTTTAATAATAGTTCTAGTCCATTATCGCCTTCCTCGTAAGGCAACTCTGCAACTATCCCCAAGTTATCGCCACTAAGCAATATGGCTTCAACAAACTCAGCTGCGTTCTCTACGTCTTCATAGGTTATTTTGCCATCTGCCTTTGCATCAATAACTGCCGTCATGATGTCGGTAATATTGCGGGCAGTATCGTTGACCGGTATCCGCACTGAGTGAGCATGATCTACTTCTGGTAAGCCTTCCAGCCCAGCTAGTGAATGATCCCAGATAACTTGCTCGCGTTCACTTAAGCCCATTATTCGTCCTTGTAATCATCCTTTTTAACAAGTGCCCCTAACCACCTGGCGCCCTCGTGTAGTTTATCCCAGGCACTTTGTTTTTCAGCTACTGCTTCAGTGGAGGGTAAATCTATTTCAGTATCTGACTTACTTTTAATACTGCTCTGAGGTGGCAACTCTATAAGAGCAGTAACAATCTCACCTAAAACTTCTGGCCCAACTTGGGTTGCTCGATCAGGCATTATTCTTCTCCTTGGTCGTCTACTAGTTCACCCCGTCTTAATTCAACAAGCCTGATAGCCACATTAGCGACAAAATCAACATTGTGCGTAGCACGGGTTTGCGCTTCGGTTGCACTTAATCTAAAGCCGGACCGTCGCATAATTTCACCAGTCATGTCTGCAATTCTGCTTTCGCGTAATTCAGGATTAATAGCATTCGCTATTCTGGGATCAAGTCCAGTTAAATCTACACCTGTTTCGCTATCAGCACTCACTATTTCTCTTCTTTCTCGTCTACTACTTCACCCTCTACAGGTTCGTCTTTGTCGGATTTAGCTTCGGTGTCATCGTTTTCAGCCGGAGTATCACTTTCCTTGTTCTCGTACATCTTAGCGCCAATAGGCATTATCTTATCCTGCAGCTCTTTGGCGGCTTTTTCAAGCGCATCTTTATCTGACTTTTCGTCCTTAACGACTTTTTTGGCTGCTTCGATGGCTTCTTCCAGAATTTTGACGTCTTCCTCGGCCAGCTTGTCCTTGTTGTCGGTCTTCATCTTTTCCGCTTGGTAAACGGCTGAGTCAAGTAAGTTGCGGGCATCGATGGTTTCGCGTTTTTGCTTATCTTCTTCTGCATGCGCTTCAGCATCTTTGGTCATTTTCTCAACCTCAGCTTTATCCAAATTGCCGCTATTTTGGATGGTTATGCTCTGCTCTTTGCCTGAACCTTTGTCCTTAGCGGTGACGTTCAAAATTCCGTTAGCGTCGATGTTAAAGGTAACTTCAATTTGCGGTACGCCGCGTGGAGCTGATGGGATGCCGTCAAGAACGAAGCGCCCCAGAGACTTATTGTCAGCCACCATTTCGCGCTCACCCTGAACCACGTGAATTTCAACTTGCGGCTGATTATCCGCAGCTGTGGAGAAAACTTCACTCTTGGATGTTGGAATTGTAGTATTGCGCTCAATCAGCTTAGTAGCTACGCCGCCGAGGGTCTCTATACCGAATGACAATGGCGTCACATCTAGTAACAAGACGTCTTTGACGTCGCCTTGCAGTACGCCCCCCTGGATAGCCGCGCCAATAGCCACGACTTCGTCTGGATTTACGCCCTTCATCGGTTCTTTGCCAAAGATGGCTTTGACTTTAGCTACTACGGATGGCATGCGGGTCATGCCGCCAACCAGGACTACAGCATCGATATCACTAGCCTTTAAGCCAGCGTCCTTTAAAGCTTTTTCACAAGGCGTGGCCGTCTTATCAATTAACTCGCCAACTAAACTTTCCAGCTTAGCCCGGGTTAGTTTGGTTTCAAAGTGCTTCGGACCGTCGGCATCAGCCGTTAGGAATGGCAGGTTGATGTCGATTTCGTTAGTTGTAGACAGTTCAATTTTGGCTTTTTCAGCTTCGTCGCGCAGACGCTGCATGGCCGCTTTGTCATCGTTAACACTAATACCATGTTCTTTTTTGAACTCGTCGGCAAAGTAATTTACTAATACACGGTCGAAGTCGGCGCCGCCCAGGTGAGTGTCGCCGTTAGTCGATTTAACCTCAAACACGCCGTCGCCTAGCTCCAGGATGGATACGTCAAAAGTACCGCCACCAAGGTCGTAGACAGCAATCTTCTCGTCTTTTTTGTCAGCTTTGTCTAGGCCGTAAGCTAGGGCGGCAGCCGTTGGTTCATTGATAATGCGCTTAACCTCCAGGCCGGCAATTTTACCGGCGTCTTTGGTCGCATGACGCTGCGAGTCGTCGAAGTAAGCCGGTACGGTAATGACGGCTTCGGTTACGGGCTCGCCAAGGAAACTCTCGGCATCAGCCTTGAGTTTGCCGAGTACCATAGCGCTGATTTCTTCCGGGCTGTATTCTTTGTCGCCCATTTTGACCTTCACACCATTGCCGGATTTGACCATTTCGTAGCCCATAAGTTTGATATCGCGCTGGACTTCCTTGTCTTCCCAGCGACGGCCGATCAGGCGCTTAACCTCATAAATAGTATTCTTAGAGTTAGTCACCTGCTGGCGGCGGGCGACTTGGCCAACCAAGCGTTCGCCATTCTTGTTAACTGCCACCCCGCTAGGCGTTGTCCGACCGCCTTCAGAATTGGCAATAATTTCCGGCTTGCCGGCCTGCATAACGGCCATTGCGCTGTTAGTTGTTCCTAAATCTATTCCGATAATCTTTCCCATAGCTAATCCTCCTTATAGTTTTTCTCAACAGAGTCCAGCGCCATTTTTTCAATATTGTCCATTGCTGATAAATGACGTCCGGCACCGTTTTTAATTGCTAATCTTTTCATCTCATCTACCTCTACAATGATTCTAGTTCTGGCTTTATCCTTTTCTGTGAAGCCAAATGTTTCAGGGTCAAAGTCATCACTCATGCGGCTTCTCCAGACTGACAGAATTTGAAAGAGCTGGTCCAGCAATTCTAGAGGGCACAATATCTGCCTTGTCACCCTTTACCGAGTCAGTTGACACATTAAATTCAGCGGCAGCTAACTCGGGAGAAACTCCCCACTCTTTCACATATTCACGAGCTTGCTCTATAGCATCCATTATTTCTTCTCCATTTTTACTCTTACCATTGCATGTCGGATCACGTCATCTCCGAGAGTATAGCCGGCTTGAAGTTCTTCGCTTATAACTTCAACCGTGCCGTCCCCCTCTTCCATGCTGACCGCTTCATGTAACCGCGGGTCAAAAATTTGACCAACAGTTTTGATGCGTTCAACGCCCATTTGTTCTAAAGTCTTTTCAAACTGCTTAAAGATCTTCTCTACGCCTTCATGCCATTGTTTCCAAGAACCGTCCTTGGAAACAGAGTTTGGCTTGTGTTTTAAGGATCGTTCAAAGTTGTCGATCACGGGCAAAAGTTCTCTTACAACATTGGCTTTCAAGTGAGTTTTAAGATTTCCGATTTGCTCGTCATAGCGACGGCGGATATTTTCTGAATCAGCCCGTTCGCGCTGCAATGCCTCTGTTAACTCAGCCACCTGCTGCCTCAACTTTTCCACTTCTTTGCTAGAGATCCGATCTCTAGCGGTGTCTTTGGGGTTTTTACTCATATAGCACCTCTTCTAGGGATTTGCCGGTGTGGCGGACTAGGTTCATGACATCGCGGTATTGCTGGCGGGTTGGGCCTAATACGCCTATATAACTGCGATCGCTGTACGGGCTGCGGAAACGGCTGATAATTAGACTAGCTCCAGCACTGCGGCCGATTGGATTTTCGTTACCAATATAGACGCTTAGGGGTTCGTTTGGCGCAGCTTCGCGTAGCCAAGGTTCCAGATTATCAAGTAACCTAGCAATTTGCTGAACCTGGGCACCGCCCACAAATTCCGGCTGGCCGAAAAGGTTGCCGAGTCCGCTCATATATAGCTGATTACCGATTGTGGCTAGGCCTAAGTTATGGGTAAGTTCTACAAGTGTATCAACTGCGTTACGAATAGTCCGCTCGGGGGCACCACCAGGTTGTACCCGAGCAGTCAGAGCCCGTTCGGCACGTTTTTCAGGCACTACTTCAGTGTTTTCATTTATAACATTGACGTAAAAACGATAACCTTTGTCTGTTGGCACTCGGCCTGAACTGGTATGTGGCTGTTTTATAAAGCCCATTTCCTCTAGGTGAGCCATTTCAGACCTAATTGTGGCCGAGCTGACACCAAAAACTTTCGCAAGCAGGCTTGAACCAACCGGGCTGGCCACTTCAGCATATTGCTCTACGATTGCACTTAATATAGCTTTTTGTCGTTCTGTCATAAGCACTCGTTAATTAACAGTGCTAGTTTATCGTGATTGGCACTCTGGTGTCAAGAGTGCTAACTAGTTTTTTGAGCTTTGAGATGTTTTTCAGTTTCTAGGTACAAATGCTCGACTATAGTTCGGCCGCGAACTTGGTTTATCAGATCAGTGAAACCCATTACAGCTTTCAGGTGGATTTGTTCCAGGGCGTTGTCTACGCGATCGTTAATTACAAAAGTATAATATTTGTGCGCGAGAGCATGTTCAAATTCCTGCAAGGCGCTTTTAATACGCCTATGATGCTCTGCGATAGTCATATCGCCGCGATGTTTTATGCGGCGCTGCCATTCCTCGAAATCTGGCGGAATTACAAAAAAGACAGTTGTATCTGGTTTGGCTTTGATTATTGTTTCGACTCCGGCCATTTCAATGTCGGTTATAGCGATTTTATGTTCGCTGATGGCTGCTTCTATTTCTCTAAGCGAAATACCGGAAACTTGTTGTTCATGAATAATAGCTGCTTCGAGAAATTTACCAGCCCGCAGGTCAGCTAGAACTTCAGCCTCACTCCTAAACCAGTACTCTACCCCGTTTTTTTCTAATATGCCGTCATTAATTCTGGGCTGCCTAGTGGTGTCTGATATTAGGTAATGGTATTCATTTGTCTTTACAAGCTCACGGACGATAGTATTGCGGCCGCTAGATGTCGGAGCCGCAAGCAGTGCCAGTTTGGTCTGAGCGAGAATTTTTGTGCCAGGGCTACTGACATGATAATCATTGAGGATTTTATGAAACTCTTTGAGCCGGTGCAGCTTATTTTCCATTGACCCCATTTCATATCTCCAGTCTGTTAAGCGAAAGTTGGCCTGGTGAGTGCCAGGTGACAGTTCTTGAGAGGAACCGTACCCGTAGGTACGGTGACGAACAAAACTGGGGCCTGGTGCCGCTAGGACAGGTTGAGGCTGGATGGGAGATATGAAATGGGGTCATTCTATAGTTATACCAGAACTAGGCCATTAAACTCTGAAAATAAAAAATCCCCATTTGAGGGGGAGATAGAGTAAGCAATCAGGACGGTAGTCAATCAGAAAACGTCCAGGCGCTGAGGGGGCCTTTTTGGCTGAACATTTACAGGCGGGGTCTGGATGGTAGCCGCGGACCGAAAACTGTCACTACTCTAGTTACTTTCACAAACTTGCAGCCAGCGCGGACGTATATCTTTGCCGCCCAAAACGAGGCTGAGTGTGAGAGCTTAAAAGTAGTAGCCGTTTTCGAGCGCTCCAGATTGTGTTCAGAAGACCGCCCTGACGCTTACTCTGCTGTTAAGTTGCTACCTCAACTATTTTCCCCAATATCAAGGAGTTATACTGCTAGTTTTTTCACATACATGGACCCTTAATTTATTTATTGCGAAAATTAGTTAAGTTTTTTGTATGCCGCGCCGGTCGCCAGTAGAGTTAGCACCCCTGTTGCCAGCAGAATCCAAGGGTTGTCTGACAATAGCTGGTTACGATCAATTAGTTTTTCAAAGCCATACAGAATGGCTACCAGCCCAAAAGTTGCAAACAGTCCGAAAACTAGGGGGAATCTTTCAGCAGCTGATTCGCGCCCCCTGACGGCTTGTTCGACGATTTTCTGTTCTTCAGCCTTAGTTAAGGATATTAGTCTATTCATCGAGTTAATTTAATCACGTTTTAGCATTACAGTGAAAGCTTCTGCTGGAATGTCGACCTTGCCAAAGCGTTTCATTCGTTTTTTGCCTTTAGCCTGCTTGGCCAGTACTTTCTTTTTCCTGGAAACATCGCCGCCGTAAAGCCCGGTGGTAACATCTTTGCGATAAGCGCTGATGTCTTCGCGGGCGATAAATTTGCCGCCTATGGCCGCCTGCAGTGCAACCTGGAAGTTTTGACGAGGTATTATGTCTTTTAATTTCTCAACCGTAACTCGACCGAGGCCTTGAGCTTCGGTGCGGTGAACCATAAGACTTAGGGCGTCAACGCGTTCGCCAGCAATGTAAAAATCAAGTTTTACCAGGTCCTCAGCCCGATAATCGTCCAGCTCATAGTTAAACGAGCCGTAGCCACTAGTGACACTTTTGAGCTGGTCATAAAAATCAGTTAGCAGGTTGGCCAGAGGCGCTTCAAAACTAACTAAGGCTAGCTGGGCGTCAACGTAGCTTAGGTTTTTCTGCAGGCCGCGCTTAGCCGCAATCAGCTGGATAACAGCACCGACGTATTCCTTTGGGACTACGACCTCGCCCGTGATCCAAGGCTCGCGGATTTCCAGGATTTTTGACGGGTCTGGCAACTCGCTGGCGGACTTGATGTCAATTTCCTCGCCGTTTAACAGCGTAATTTCGTAATCTGTTGATGGGTTAGTTATGACCAGTTCCAGGTCGTATTCTCGCTCCAGCCGCTCACGGATAATGTCCATATGAAGTAGGCCCAAAAAGCCGATCCGGGCGCCAAAACCTAGGACTGGGGAATTCTCGGTCGTAAACTGCAGGGCTGAATCACTCAAGCTCAGTTTCTCGATGGCATCTTTGAGATCTTGATAGGACTCGTTGCTTTCCGGAAAAAAGCCGGCATAAACGAACGGTTTGACGTCCTTGTAGCCTGGCAGGGCTTCGGTAGCCGGAGCTTTTACAAGCGTCACGGTATCGCCAACTTTAGCTTCGCGGGTACTGCGCAAATTAGTCACGATGTAGCCGATTTCACCAGCTTTGAGGTGCTGCCCCGGCGTCATATCAGGCCGTAGCGCCCCGACTTCAAGTGCGATGCCTTCGGCACTAGTGGCCATCATTTTGATTTGGTCGGTTTTGTTAATTGTTCCGTCAATAACCCGTATGTATAGAATTACTCCGCGGTAATCATCGTAGTAACTGTCGAAGATTAAGGCCCGCGTATTGGCCGCTTTGTCACCGTGAGGAGCTGGAATATTTTCAATAACCTGGTCCAGGACCACTTCAACGTTTTGGCCGGTTTTAGCGGAAATGCGTAAAATGTCTTCCGGCTTGCAGCCCAGCAGGTTGACGACTTCAGCCGTTACGCGTTCAACGTCGGCCGCTGGCAAATCAATTTTATTAAGCACCGGAATGATCGTTAGATTAGCCGCCATGGCCAAGTAAACATTGGCCAAAGTCTGGGCCTGGATGCCTTGGCTGGCATCTACAACTAGAATAGCGCCTTCACAGGCCTGCAAGCTGCGTGATACTTCGTAGCTAAAGTCGACGTGTCCCGGCGTGTCGATCAGGTTTAATTCATGTCCCTTGTACTGCATCCGAACCGGCGCCAGCTTGATGGTAATTCCCTTTTCACGTTCTAGGTCCATCTTGTCTAGTATCTGGGCTTTCATATCGCGCTTATCGACTGTACCAGTCAACTCTAATAAGCGATCGGCCAAGGTCGACTTACCGTGGTCGATGTGCGCGATAATACAAAAATTCCGTATGTGGTCTTGATTCATGTCACCCAAGTATAACAGAGGTAGAGTGTTTCAAGGAAAAGCGTCCTTTAATTTTGTCCGGGAGGAGAGCAGCCAGACAAAATGTATTCCATTTTGCCTGTATGAACCGAGGAGGAGTCACCTCCTCTCATGAAAGCTTAACCGGACGCATGATTAACTGTCTGGCCTTAGTCAGCGATGCTCGTGCCTCTTCCAAGCCAAACAGCCAAGATATGCCTATGTGGACGCCCAGAGTCGTTAACGCGATTAATAGCAGCTTGGTTCCGAGCGTTACAAAACCGAAGTCGTTAATCTGCAACGGAAAGAGCGAAACCATTAAAAATGCCGTCAGCACCACGAAGCCGGCTACCGAAACGATCCTCAGTACTCCGCCCCAAAACATTCGATCCAGCAGCCTAGGGTCGCGGTAAATCATGATGCAAAACAGTATCATTACTTCCGTTACTGCTACGATTGATTGAGCCAGGGCTAGGCCGGTGATACCGTAACTATCCGGATGGGCCAGGCGGAAAGCCAAGTAAATATTCAGGCCGATGGCAAAGATCGATACTAGCAAGGGCGTACGAGTGTCCTTGTGGGCGTAGAAATAACGTGAAACCAGTGTAAACAAAATTCTAAAGAATATGGCAGCTGTTAAGTAGCCAAAAATCAAGGCTACTTCAGGCGCATTAGTACCAAAGATGATACGAGCCAAATAACCACGAGTAAAGTAAGCGATGATCACCACCGGTGTCGCCAGCCAGATCATTGTCCTCAGGATCCTTAAGAAATCGCTTCGGAACAAGTCTGTTCGGCCCTGAGCTAACCGATCAACCAGCCTGGGGAAGGCAGCTATCGCAATAGAGTTGCCCAGCAGCATAATCGGTACGTTATGAAGTGTTAAGGCAAAGTTATAATAGCTGATCGCGCCTGTGCCGAGGGCTTGAGCTCGGTTAACTTCGACAATGCTGTTTATCTGGTCAATACCTTGGTCGAGAGATCGCGGCGGTAGTTGGTGCAAGACTTTTTTAAAATCAGAATTTTTCCAGACAATTTTTGGCCGCCATTTGAAACCAAGCCCAATCATACCGAACCAAGCTACGATTAGCTGCAGTACTGCGCCGGCCACTGCCCCTACTGCCAGACCTACAATCCCCAGGTTATTCCTGAAAAAATAGATGCTGATGATAATTACGAGGTTATATGTCAGGGGGGCGATGGCATAGAAAAAGAACCGACCAAAAGTCTGCTGCATGCTAGTAACAATGCCCGAAACTGTAAACAACAGCGGGTTAACGGCAATAATGCGCATCATTAGGATAGCTTGGTTCATGTGATCGGGCGGTAAATTGGGGGCTAGCGTATGAATTAACGGTTCGGCGAACAGGAAGATGGTTAGAGCGACTGCACCCATAGCAAGGACTAGAATGTTCAGTAAGCTGTTGGCCATTTCCCAGGCGGCTTTTTTGTCCCCAACCGCTAGGCGATCAGCCAATATCGGCATGAACGCCACACCCAGAGCACCGGCCGCAATTGTGAAGTAGAAGAAATCGGGAATCTGAAAAGCCGCGAAGAAAGCGTCTGAAGCGCCGGGATCGATGACAGTGAAGTTTGTACTGATCAGACGGTTACGCAAAAAACCAAGTCCTTGGCCAATTAGGGCGACCACGATCAGCAAGGTGGCAGCGCCACCGAGCGAGACACGTTGATTAGCGCGGCTGAGTAGTCGGTTCATTGCCTATAAAGTATAGGCAACATAGACGCTACTAGCTAGTGTTTAGTCACAGTTAATACAACGCCGCGGCTTTTGGCATGACTGAGCCATCGAGAATTTCGATAACTTCTTCAGCTTCAACGGTTTCTTTGTCCAGTAAACGGGCTTTGAGTTCTTCAAGTTTAGGCAAGTTAGCCTTGACGACTACCCTGGCGCGATTGGCAGCTTCGGTAATCAGAGCCTCGACTTCGTCGTCGATAATTTTGGCGGTGTCTTCGGAGTAATGGCGCTCGTGCATCATGCGCTCCATGACAATGCCTTCTTCGG
The DNA here is from genome assembly GCA_964463635.1 of uncultured Candidatus Saccharibacteria bacterium. GTDB lineage: Bacteria > Patescibacteriota > Saccharimonadia > Saccharimonadales > CAZARM01 > CAYXCB01. The sequence goes on along the minus strand of CAYXCB010000012.1, from coordinate 2,759 downwards.
AATGGAAGACTTGGTCGCGCAGCTTTTTGCCCATACCTTGGTTCACTACCATTTCGCGGGCTAGTTCAGAGGCTTTCTGCAGGTCAGAGCCAGCGCCGGTAGTTACGCGGTCAGGGCCGAATTTGACCTCTTCAGCTATACGGCCGCCCAGCATGCGGGCTAGGACGTCTTTATATTCAATAATGCTGTGATAGCTTTTATCCTCGGGGGGTATAAACCAAGTAACGCCGCCAGTGCCGCCGCGCGGGATAATCGTGACTTTGTGAACCATATCGCTGTCTGGCAAGACATGGCCGACAATGGCATGGCCGGCTTCGTGATAGGCCGTTAGTTCTTTTTCCTTATCACTCATGATCTTGGATTTGCGCTCGGGGCCAATCGCCACCCGTTCAAAGGCCGCCGTGACGTCATCCTGGATAATTTCTTTGCGATTATTGCGGGCGGCCAGGATAGCGGCTTCATTAGCAATGTTGCTCAAGTCAGCACCTGAGGAGCCGGCAGTTTTGGCAGCCAAGGCGTCAAGGTCGACATTCTTCGCCAGTGGCTTTTTAGAAAAGTGAACTTTCAGGATAGCTTCGCGGTCCTTGCGGTCTGGCAGGTCAATGTTAACTCGACGGTCAAAGCGTCCAGGGCGCAGCAAGGCTGGGTCCAGTACATCAGCCCGGTTAGTAGCTGCTAGCACGATGACATTTGTACCCTGTTCAAAGCCATCCATTTCTACCAAGATTTGGTTCAGTGTCTGTTCGCGTTCATCGTGCCCACCGCCCATGCCTGAGCCGCGGCGACGTCCAACGGCGTCAATTTCATCTATAAAGATTATGCACGGGGCGTTTTTCTTAGCCTTTGCGAATAAGTCGCGCACCCGGGAAGCACCGACACCGACGAACATTTCCACAAACTCGGAGCCGGAAATGCTGAAGAATGGCGCGTTGGCTTCACCGGCGACAGCCCTGGCCAACATGGTCTTGCCGGTACCGGGCGGGCCAACTAGCAGCACGCCTTTAGGTATCCTGGCACCGACGCCTTCGAACTTTTTAGGGTATTTTAGGAATTCGACGACTTCCTGTAGGTCCTGTTTGGCTTCGTCCGAGCCGGCGACATTAGTGAAGTTGACTTTGTCTTTTTCATTACCATACAGTCGGGCTCGGCTTTTGCCAAAACTCAAGGCTTGGTTGCCTTGGCCCTGGGCACTTCGAAGCATGAAGAATAAAATTCCACTGATTAAGATGACTGGCAGCAATGATGACGCCAGCGTCCACCAGACGGAACCGCCGGCTGAGCTTGGTTTAGGATCAACTACTAACCCTTCAACATCTTCCCGCAGGCCTTGTTCAAAAATCGTCGAGCCTTCTTCTTTGGATGCCTTTTCTGACGGCTTGTCTTCACCCTTTTTAGTCACTTCAACTTCAGTGCCGCGGATTGTTAGTCTGGACACTTGACCTTCGTTGGCCTGCTTGACGACATCTGATAAGGCTACTTCTTTGAGCTTAGGCGGCTGGCTCATGGCCGAGAATAAAATTAAGCCGAATAATATAAGCAAGGCTACGAAACCGACATTCTTCATGCCTTTGCGTTTAGGGGAGCCTCCAGGTAGGTTGCGGAATGATTTTTTAGGATCCATACGAAAATCTATTATACAGAGATTGTCGTGCTCCTGCCAAGAGTAAGTTAGCGGTCCTGTGTTTCGAGTGCTAGTTGCGTTTTACTAATGGCTAGATCGTGCAGCCGATCGACGTGACTTCGTTTACCTGGTTTATAGGTCTTAGCGGCAATTACTAGTTTTTCAAGCAGCTTTCGATCAAACTGTCTGACGCCATTATTGCGCAGCCATGAAGCCATTACTTCCAGCGCTGCTTTATGCGGCAGCCGAATAAATGTTAACTTGTTGAGCGTATGAGTGGACGGATGCGTATGAAGGTGGTTGATGAGCTGATGTTCTATTTCGTGATTAAGTTGTTGGGCTTGCCTGATATGCCCTAGCAGCGTTTGGGTATGCTCATCATTGAACAACGGCATTAGGTTATGGCGAATGTAGTTCCGTTTGTAGTTCGTATCTTGGTTGGTTGAGTCTTCGCGCCATTTTAAATTTTTGCCAGTCGCGTAAGCTACAAGCGCCTGTTTGGGGATATTAATTAGTGGCCGCACGACATGTGGCCGATTGCTAAGCGAACTCAATCCTTTGCGGCCAGTTCCCCGCAGCAAGTTATGAATTGCGGTCTCAAGTAGATCATCCTGGTGATGGGCTGTGACGACGGCTTGTGCCCCAGCAGCTTTACGGACCTTGTGCAGAAAGTTGTAGCGAGCTTTGCGCGCCCTTGCCTCACTCGTACCCAAGCCTAGCCTGCCTTCATGAAACACAAAGGGCAGCCCGTGCGACTGGGCGACTTTCTGCACTAACTCCTTATCAAGCTTTGAGTCAGGCCGGATACCATGATCGAAATGAGCTACTATCAGTCGAAGCTCTGGCTGTTTGCGCAACATATCAAGCAGCGCCATGCTGTCCACCCCTCCGGAAACAGCGACGACATAAGTTCCTGGTTCAACGGTAATATACATATGTATAATCTTACTCTATGAAGAAGCTTTATTTTATGAGACATGGCCTAAGTGAGATGAACGTGCAAAGACTGCACGCCGGCACAACTGATACGCCCTTAACTGAAGAGGGCCGAGAACAGGCTAAAAAAGCCGGGCAAGCTGCTAAAGGTTTGGGAATTGATTTGATTGTTAGCTCGCCGTTATCTAGGGCTGTGAAAACC
>CAYXCB010000011.1:0-22243 GCA_964463635.1 uncultured Candidatus Saccharibacteria bacterium | reverse complement strand
GTAAAGCCGACCCCAAAGGCTAAACTTACTAAATCTATTTCTATCTAATTAGGAGATGATGAATTGGCTGTAAATAAATCCAGAATAAAGGCAACGCCCGAAAAAGAAGATTTCCGGGGTAAGTATGAAAGTGGTAAGGCCGGCGACGTCTTGCTGGAGGGTTATTTTCGATCAGTTGAAGATTTACTTAAAATCGCCAAGCCTAAAAAAGGCCGGGCCATAGAACTCGGTTGTGGCGAAGGCTTATCAACCCAGCGCTTAGCCGACATGCTACCTAAGCGCCTAACTCTAGAGGCCTCGGAGTATGTTAAACATCAGATACCACACGCCAAAAAAAATAATCCAGGTATGAAAATCACTCAAGAAAGCGTCTATGAACTGAAGCATGCTGATAATAGCTTCGAGCTAGTTTTCTTACTTGAAGTTCTAGAACACTTAGATTTTCCCAGCAAAGCTCTGCAAGAAATTAAACGTGTGCTCAAGCCCAACGGCTATTTAATCATTGGTGTTCCTCGGGAGCCATTATGGCGAAGTCTAAACTTGGCTCGGGGTAAGTACTGGAAGGCCTGGGGGAATACGCCGGGACATTTGAATCATTGGTCATCTAGAAGTCTCAAACGCCTACTGGCAACTCAGTTCGGTGAAATTAAGGCGGTCCGTAAACCCGTGCCATGGACTCAACTACTGGTAAAAAATAAAGATGTCTAGAACTTCGAAAAGGATTATAAAGTGAGTTCTAAAAAGTGGCTACTGCTTTTCATCCAAGTCGGGTTTTATGCAGCTGTCATCTGGTTTGTGTCTCAAAAATTTAATCAGCTGGCTGACTCGGTTGACATCGGTTTGTTAGTTAATAAACCGATATTATTGATTTTCTCCATCGCTTGTTTCTTGCTATTTTACGGTTTACTTTCGCTGCATTGGAAAAGGATTTGTGATCAATATGCCAAATTCCCTCAGCACCATCAGTGGCTGTCCTTTTTTGCCTCGCAACCTTACAAATACCTGCCGAGTAGTATATTTACGTTTTCCTCCAGGGGTATGTATGCCAAAAAGTTGGGTCTGCCCGTGAAGCAAAGTTCAGTCGTTCAGCTGATTGAAAACTTTAATGTACAGCTGGCTGGTTTATCGGTTGCCCTGGTCTTTCTATGCTACCGTCTATCAACCATGGCTGGGGTTGGGGTCAGTGCTTTATTTATCCTGGGCTTAATAGCCATCAGCTTTATACCAACTTTTAAGCTGCCTAAAACGGCCTTAGAAATATCTGGTCAAACCTGGGCTAAACTATTTGTACTACCAGTTTTGGGATGGTTAGCTGCGGGCACAGGCTTCTATCTCGTTGTCATGGCAACGGGGCAACAGATTGAGTTCACTTCAGCAGTAGCTGCAAACACAGTCGCAGTCAGTTTGGGCATATTGGCAATCTTCGCACCAGGAGGAATCGGGGTTAGGGAGTTTGTGTACAACAAGTTTAGTGTCGGTAATACCGGAATTATTTTGTGGCGCCTGTTAACATTAATACTAGATGTAGTTATAGGCGTGATAGCAATTTGTTGGATCAACCATTTGTTAAAAAAAGGCGACCAGTCAGTCTAGCGGCCGACACCAACGTAGTGGAGCCCCGCCTGTTCAATTTTGCTGATGTCGAATACATTCATACAATCAACAAACACCTTACCAGTCATATCTTTGGCAAGTTTGGGAATATTAATATTCTTTAATTCAGGCCAGTCAGTTGCTATGAAAACAGCATCAGTATTTTTAGTTGCTTCTTCGATTGACGTGCAAATTTTTATAGCCTTACGTAAATCTTCTTTGGATTCACCAATGGCTTCCGGATCATAGACATTTACTTGGGCACCGTCGTGATTCAAAATGTTTGCCAGTTTAACTCCCGGGGAGCGCCTAGAATCGCTTGTACCAGCTTTAAAAGCAAGACCCAGGACTGCAATCTTTTTACCCTTTAACTCTTTTAAAGTATTCTGAGCTTTATTGGCAATATAGCCGGGCATAGTCTCATTAACCTCTGCTGCTGCTATCATTATAGGCAGGTCCACGCCATGTTCGGTCGCACTGCTAATGAGACCAGTAACGTCCTTTGGGAAACAGCCTCCGCCATAACCACGGCCAGCATTTAAAAAAGCCCGGCCTATTCGCCTATCGGCTCCTACCGCATCCATTACCTCATTGATGTCTGCTGACGTTTGGTCAGCAAGCTTAGCAATGGAATTTGCAAATGATATTTTAAGTGCCAGAAATGCATTGGCCGTTACTTTGATTAATTCTGCACTGTTGCGATTGGTAGTTATGTAACTTCCATCTATTGCGGCAAGGGGAGAAACCCCAGCTACCTTTGCCACTGCCTCTCTACACTTTTCCACCTCTCTGTATAGATTGAGAACTTGATCCACTGCCTTTTTGTCGTTGCCTCCAGCAACGATGCGGTCAAACCACAGCGTGTCGACAATTGCAGTGCCTTCGCGCAAAAATTCAGGATTTGAGACATATTTAATCTCTTTGCTTGCTTTTTCAAAAACCTTTTCAACCTGTGAGCCCGTGCCGACAGGCACGGTGCTTTTTTGCACAAACACCGTTCCGGGACGCATATGCCTAGCAGCCTCTTCAGCCGCGGCAAATACATAGTGAAGGTTAGAACTGCCATCAGGATTATCTGGCGTACCAACGCAGGAGAAAACGATATCAGCGCCTACTAAGTCAGTATATGAAGATGAGGCTACCAGCTTCTTATTTTTCACCACATGTTCTATCAGCTCATCAAGACCGTGTTCAAAAAAAGGAGCTCGTCCGTCGTTTATGGTTTCAACCTTGTGCCTATCAATGTCGATAGCGGTTACATGGTAATCGCAATTCGCAAGGATTGCGGCGGTTGTCGTGCCTACATAACCCAATCCAATGACAGAAATTTTGGTCGACATACTTTGAACATTATATATTCTTAACTACACAGCGGCAAAATATATTAAGAAAACTGTAAAACTGCTTTTAAAGTTTACCTCTCAAGCAGTATACTCAAGCATGAGTTGTAAAAGAGATTGGGTATTGTACACATGATCTGGCGGTGGCTAAAAGTCAATAAAACTATAATACTAATTGTCTTGTTAGTAGCTGTGATTGGCAACATAGCAGCTACCCACTGGTATCAATACCAGCTTAATCCCGATGCGATTTCTTATTTTACGATTGCCCAAAAGTATGCCAGTGGAGATTTCTGGCACGCCATCAACAGTTATTGGGGACCTCTGCTATCTTGGTTGCTAGTACCGGCAGTCTGGCTGAATATAAACCTAGTGGTTGCCGCAAAAGTTATTTCAATATTTGCCGTAATCATTACAATGCTGACTGCCTATATTTTTCTGCGACGACAGGCAGTTGGTATAGCAGTCGCTAATATAGTCGCCGTTTTGATAGCAGTCCTTATTTTGCCGATAGTGCTCGGTTTAAATTCCGGCGACTTCTTAATGGCTTTGGCGGTGGTTTTATTTGCGATATCATCTATAAGTTTAGTCCAATCTAATCGTCCGGTACACGCCATAGCTACAGGCGCTACAGGGGCGATGATGTATTACAGTAAAGGAATCGGGTTTTATCTATTTCTAGCTGTTATATTTCTGTGTTGGCTGGTTATCGATACACATTCGAAAAAAGAATCCCTGAGAAAATATTTGATCGCTATTGGCGCTTTTTTGGTGTTAACGTTGCCATTTATCATAGTAGCTTCTATCAAATATAATCATCCGACAGTTAATTCATCCGGCCCATACAATCTTTATTTAAATAGCCCATTGTCGGACGGCACCTTCCATCCTTGGATAAAGTACGGACCTAATCCGCCGCCTAATAACTCCGCAATCAGTGCTTGGGAAGATCCCGCCTACTTGATTCCTATAATTCCTGGCAATGACTGGAGTCCGCTCAACTCTAAGTCGGACATTCTTAATTATTTTAGCCGCATTTTCGGACCCAATCTAATCAAAATTCGGGAAATGGTTAATCACTTTGGCGTAGCCGTAATTTTTGGCTGCCTATTAATGGTGGTAGGATCTTTTGGCAAACGGGACCGGCAAGTTTACCAGATTTTCTTTTTTATTTGTTTGTTGTTGGTTGCTGCTTACTCAATAATTACAGTGGAGCCTCGATTTCTTTTGGGCCCCGCAACATTGGCGATTATGGCGGCTGGCTTATGGATAGGCGAGATTCAAAAAGTCAAGCTTTTCAGCAGACTACAGGTTCTAATGGCAGCTTTGATAATTTGCGGAATCTCGATTCTTGGTGCTTCGCAACCAATTATCGAAAGCCGCGGCGCAGGTAAGCTACACTACAAACAAGCCCAAAGCTTAAAAAACATCATTCCGCCACGAGCCAATGTTATTTCCAACCGACTGGATACAATTGACACCTGTTACTGGCTGGGTTTACGTTGTTATGGTGTGTTCATTGTACCGGAGGTAGATAGTCAAGCTTACCATAGCAGGCTGAAGGAATTAGAAGTAAACTATCTGATCATCTACCACATAAGCGGACCACTTAATATTGCCGAACAAAACTTTATAGATAAATATTACCGCCTAATTGACTCTCACTACATAGATGGCGATAAAATAGCCACTTATATTCTTATGTAACAAAGAGTTCATTTCCGACGGGAAACGGTAAGGTTGAAGTATATAATTTCCCAAACAGCTTTTATGCCATCTCTGAGACCAATCTTTTTGCCCTCTTCTTTGTTTCGGCCATAATAACCGATGCCAATCTCATAAACTCGGGCTCGGCTTTTAGCCACTCGGGCAGTAATTTCCGGCTCAAAGCCGAACCGTTTGGCCTTAAGATCTTTGGCTAACTGACGGGCCAAATCGCCACGTAGCATTTTGTAGCAAGTTTCCATGTCGGTCAGGTTTAAGCCAGTAAAAATGTTGGACAGCGTGGTTAAAAATTTATTGGCCACAGTGTGGCTGTAATAGATTACGCGGTGCGGCTCGCCGCCGACAAAGCGTGATCCATAAACCACATCGGCTTGCCCGCGCTCTATCGGATAGAGTAGACGTCTATAATCGTGCGGATCATATTCTAAATCAGCATCCTGAATCACCACTACATCACCTGTAGACTCCAGAATCCCTCGTTTCAATGCGGCGCCCTTACCCTGATTATGGCCTTGAAACAAGATTTTTAAGTGCCTATTTGCTCTACCAAGAGGCTCTAAAACATCACGGGTTCCATCTGTAGAATAATCATCTACGATGATAATCTCTTTTTTGGTCGAACCAAGATTAACAGTGTCTATTTCAGCCAGGATTTTGGCAATTGTAGCCTTTTCGTTGTAACAAGGTATAACAATTGATAGTGTCTTAATTTTAGCCATAACCTTTTAATCAGAAGCGTTAGTTTTGAAAACAATATATTTATAAGTAGGAAACGTCCAAAGCACTTGGATACCGGTAGCGAGGACTTTTGCCAAAGTATAAAATACAAACTGGCTGACTAGGCTAACAAATGTAACTGTAAATAGATAATTGACTGCCAATAGACAACTATAAAGTAAGGCGTGCTCATGAAGAGCTCTGGCTTCATTCGCGTTAAACGTCCACGAGCGGTTAAGCGTAAAGTTATAGAGGATAGCAGCCCAATAGGAAATAGAGGTGGCAACTGCTAGATTCAAGTTCAAGACACCGTACAGCAAAACAAGCAGACCAAAATCAATAATAAATGTCGTACCACCAACGAAAAGATATGTAATAATACGCTGGGTATACAGAAACTTAATCATTGCTTTAATTTTTCTCATCTATTATTTATAGTCTACAATTTTTGTTAAATACCGACCGTAACCGCTTTTCGTTAACGGTTCAGCGATTTTTGCGAGTTGCTCAGCGGTAATGAAGCCCTGACGATAGGCAATCTCTTCCGGACAGCAAATTTTCACACCAGTCCGGTTTTCGATTACCCGAATATATTCGCTGGCATCGTTCATGGATTCAAAAGTTCCAGTATCCAGCCAGGCCGAGCCGCGATCCATGGTCATGACTTTGAGCTTACCCAGTCTTAGATATTCTTCATTTACGGCCGTGATTTCTAGTTCGCCTCGATTACTAGGTTTAATATTTTTAGCAATATCGATCACATCATTATCGTAGAAATATAGTCCCGTCACCGCGTGATTTGACTTGGGTGATTCGGGCTTTTCCTCAATAGAAACCGCACTGCCTTGGTTGTCAAACTCGACTACGCCGTAGCGCTCGGGGTCGGAAACAGGATAAGCAAAGACAATACCACCCTCGGGATTAGTGCAAGATTTGAGGCTTTCACCAAAACCATGCCCATAGAAAATATTATCCCCCAGTATCAGTGCTACTTTATCATTCCCAATAAACTCTTCACCGATAATAAAGGCTTGAGCCAGCCCTTCCGGCTTGGGCTGGACAGTATAAGATATTTTAATCCCCCAATCTGAACCATCCCCTAGTAATCGCTGAAATTGAGCTTGGTCTTCAGGGGTAGTAATTATCAGAATGTCCCGGATACCGGCACTCATGAGGGTACTAATCGGGTAATAAATCATTGGCTTGTCATAAATCGGCACAAGCTGTTTGGATATGCCCTTGGTAATTGGGTAAAGCCGCGTTCCGGATCCGCCTGCTAAAATAATGCCCTTCATGTTCTGGCCTCCTTTTTAATATATGCTTCTAAATCTTCATGCCAATCCGTAGGGGTAAAGCCGGTTGCTGTTATTTTTGATAAGTCCAACTCACTTTTAAGCGGCCGCTTAGCAATATACTCCTTGCCAGCGTAGTACTGCTTAGTAGTCGCATCGTTTATCTTCAGGTCGTAGCCGGCCAATTTAAAAACCTCGCGGCTAATATCGGCCCAGCTGGCGACCGTGCCATCATTGCTGACATTATAAGTACCAAACCTTGCGACATTAGTTAGTAGATGATCAATTGCCCTGACAAGCTCTTTGGTAAATGTCAGCCGGCCGATCTGATCGGCCACGACGGTTGGGCTTATGCCTTTTTGACCAAGTTCAAACATCGTGGTCACAAAATTCTTACCTTCGCCAATCACCCATGAAGTGCGCAAGATGTAATGCTTTGGCGCTAAGCTTGCTGCAATATCACCGGCTGCCTTACTAGCTCCATAAACGCTCAAAGGACTAAAGTCTTCGTCTTCAGAATGAGGACTTTTGGTGCCGTCAAAGACGTAGTCTGTTGAAATGTGAACCAGCAACATATCTTTTTGAGCGGCAACCGCCACCAAATTTGCCACGGCATCAGCGTTAACACTCCAGGCTGCCACTCGGCCTTCGGCAGTTTCTGCACCGTCCACGTCCGTATAAGCGGCCGCATTAAGGATGATTTTAACACCAGACCAATCGAAGGCTTCAACTGATTGCTTATTAGTAATATCTAACTCTTCAATATCAACTGATTGAGCATTTGGGTATTGAGCTTGCAAGGCAAGACCAAGCTGACCCTTTGCCCCGACTATAAAAATTTTAGAATCGTCCACTATATCTCCATAGGTTGAATATCTTTAAGCATTGGGTGGTTGCGGTCACGATCAGACATTATGGACTCGTTAAGCGGCATTGGCCATTGCACGTTAATATCCGGGTCGGCCAGATTTACAAATACATATCCATCATAGTTATCTGCTCGCCAGTGATCGTTAGTACTGTATACGTACAAAGTGTTATCCTCAAGGGTCTGAAATGAATTGGCCACGCCGCGGGGCAAGTAAACTGATTTAGTATTGTCTAACTCTGCAGTAAACAGTTTTCCAAACGTTGGACCTTTGCGAAGATCCAGATAAGCGATAAAAACCTTACCAGTGATAACAGAGACGTATTTATCCCAAGGCTCGGCATGAAAACCACGGATTACGCCTTGGCTTTTATTGAATGAGACGTTATTTTGAACGATTTGAAATGTTGCTGGCAAGCCTGCTTCAACCAACTTAGCTTTTTGAAACTTTTCCTGGAACCAGCCTCGTTCGTCAGACGGGTAAGTAATATCAAAAGTAATAAGCCCCGGTATGTCGGTCTGATGAGCAGTAAACTCTGTAGTTTGAATAGACATTATCGTCCTAGCTCCTGATACTTGGCTTCAGTTTCCGCTTTTTGGGGTTGCCACCAGGCTTCATTATCCTGGTACCACTTGATGGTGTCGTTCAGTCCGGCTCTAAAATCAGTGTACTTAGGTTGCCAACCAAGTTCACTTCGCAGTTTACTTGAGTCATTTGAATAGCGTAAATCATGTCCCGGCCGGTCGTTAACATGATCGTAGCCATTTTTGTCTTTGCCCATAAGCTCCAGAATCATCTCAACAATTTCTTTGTTGCTCCGTTCGTCACCAGAACCAATTAAGTATGTATCTCCAATCCTACCCTTTTCGAGAATTAGCAGTACGGCCGCGTTGTGGTCGTCAACATGCGTCCATTCGCGTACATTTTCGCCTTTGCCGTAGAGTTTAGGTTGGCGGCCATCTAATATTTCGGTGATTTGCCGCGGGATGAGTTTCTCGACGTGCTGACAGGGTCCATAGTTATTAGCGCAGTTAGAAATAGTGGCTTGCAGACCAAAGCTGCGCATCCAAGCTCTTACTAGATGGTCAGAGCTTGCTTTGGAAGCGGCATACGGACTTGATGGGTCATAGCCGGTCGATTCTTTAAACTTTTCACTAGCGTCTAAGTCAAGGTCGCCGAAAACTTCGTCAGTTGAAATGTGGTGGAAGCGCTTGTTGTGTTTGCGAGCGGCTTCTAGCAGGCGGTAAGTACCTATAATGTTTGTTTCCATAAATGGCCAAGGCCCGTGAAGTGAATTATCGACATGAGACTCAGCAGCGAAGTGTATAACCGCATCATTTGCACTCACAAGTTCGTCTACAACTTGCTCATTACAAATGTTGCCAACAACCAGTTTGACCCTTGATTCGTCTAAGCCGCTCAGGCTGGCCTTATTGCCAGCATAAGTTAAGGCATCCAGTACCGTTATATGCCAGTCGGGACGTTCGCGGTAAATATAACGAACAAAATTCGATCCAATAAATCCAGCGCCGCCAGTTACTAGTAATTTCATCAGTCTAAGTATACCAATATAGTGTGATCCAAAAAGAACATCTAATTTTATAAATGGGTACGAAGTAGGTAATTCTTTATTCTGAGCACGTCTGATGACTGGTCAATTAACAAGTCATACAGCAGTTTTATGGGCTCAATCTCCCGGATGCCTTTGACTTTATCTAATACCTGGAGTGTATTAACTCCTTCCACCAGCTTGCCAGAAGAGTGCATTGCCCTAAGAGCTTCACTGGCCGGAACGCCCTTGCCGAGCATAATACCTAATTGACGGTTTCTAGTCTTTCCCGTGCTGCTCATCCACAAATCGTTGCCCCAGCACTGTCTGCCCATGCTGAAGGTTTCAGGATCGGCGCCGAGCGTTTGTACACAAGCATCAGCAATTAACTGAGCGGTCTTTGAAATTGCGTGTGTTTCAGCTCCGTAGGAGAACCCAAGACCGTACACTATGCCGGCAAGAATTGAGATTATATTTTTAAACGCGGCTGCGTACTCCACGCCCGCTAGGTCGCTAGTCGTATAAACATGCAAGTTGTTCGATTCAAATATTGGCTGCAATATTTTTAAGACAGCAGCGTTATCACAAGCTAAATCTATACCTAGCGGCTCGTGTTTGAATAGGTCGTTTGCTATTGTGCCGCCGGCAAGAAAGGCGTAGGAATAGTCTATCCCCGACAACTCCCTGGACGCTATTTTTGAGAGTCGATCACCCGTGTTTTTATCAAGAGCCTTAGCGGTATTAACTATTGTGATTGGCTTCTTCGCAAAAGTTCGTATATTTTGCATGACCTCCTTTGTGCTATCTGACGATACAGCCAAAATGAGCACATCACACTTGCGCAGTAGCTCCTCGGGGCTTTTTGCGAAACTAGGACGCTCAGATATTTTTGCGGACCTCTGAACATAAAGGTGTTTCCTGCGGGCAATAAAATGATTCATCAGCTTCTCGTCGTAATCGTATGCGCTGAGAGTGAAAGTATCATCTGCTTTTCGGTCAAGGTGTTTTAAAAGCGCGTAGCCGAAGCTGCCAATACCATAAATAGAAACATTGAGTGGTTTGTCGGTGCTCACAACCAGTCAATGTTAGCATAAAATGCTTGTTGCATCTTATCGGACTTGCTTACTCGGATTTGATTATCCTCGTGGCTTTTGCGACGAGTTCGTTGAGCCAATAAATCATGTGCCCCAGTCAGGGGTAGTTTTATTGAGGGATAGTATGTCAAATCTGTTAGAATAGCCTTGATGAAAAAACTGATTGCTTTTGATTTGGACGAGACGGTTACCGAAACGCGCTCGGCTATAACAGACGAAATGTCGGAACTGCTGGGCGAATTACTAAAGCATTACCAAGTATGCGTCATTTCCGGCGGCGGGTTTGGCCAGTTTGAAAAACAGTTACTGAGTAACTTATTTGTTGATAAAAAGCTACTGAAATACCTGCATCTTATGCCTACATGCGGCACGCGTTACCATGCTTATAATTTAGAGACCGATAGCTGGAAAGAAGTATATGCCGAAACTCTCTCGGCTGATCAAAGAAAAGAAATAACGTCGGCAATTGAAGAAGCTATGGTTGAGCTCGGACATCCTTTGAAAGAAGCAAAAGGCAAAGTGATTGATGATAGAGGCAGTCAAATAACCTATCAAGCACTGGGTCTGGGTGCTGAAGCGTCTGAGAAAAAAGCCTGGGATCCTAATGATGAAAAAAAGGCTAAAATCCGGGACGTAATAGCGCCAAAACTTCCTAATTTTGAAGTTCGCGTTGGTGGAACAACATCTATTGATGTTACTACTCAAGGAATGGACAAGGCCTATGGCATAAAGAGGTTGATCGAACAGCTGGGAATAACCAAAGAAGACATTTTGTTTATCGGCGACCGCATTTGGGAAGGGGGCAATGACTATCCGGTCAAATTGATGGGTATCGACTGTGTTGCGGTCCACGGGTTTGAGCATACACCTTGGGTCGTGCGTGGTATTCTAGCAGTTTCTTGATGAACCGATGGTGCTTTTAAGTAATTGCTGCTATAAACCTTTTTAGCTTTTGGGAAAAATTACTAGTTGAAAACTTGGTTGCTTGGGCTTTAGCAAGTTCTGAGTCAAAATTGAGCTGAGAGAACTTGCCCAAAACTTCAGCTAAACTTTCTGCCGTCTGAATCTCAAAAAACAGCCCAGTTTTGCCCTCAATGACATAGTCTAGGGCTCCACCGTCTTTGTAGGCAATAACCGGCGTGCCGGCTGCTAGGGCTTCAACAGCTGAAATACCAAAGTCGTCAGTCCCAGGGAAAATAAACGCTTCGGCCGATTGCAAGCTGGTCACAACCTCCTCATTCGGTATCCAGCCCTTGAAAGTAATACTTGGTCCGGCTAATCTTTTCAACTTTTCATGTTCGGGGCCATTGCCAATCACAGTCAGATGCAAAGTTAGCTGGCTACAAGCCTGCACAGCTAAATCGAAACGCTTGTAGGGTGTTTGGCGGCCAGTGATAACAAAACCGGAACGGTTTTGTGGAAGATGGGAGTTGGAAGGTGGAAGTTGGCTGAAGCTTTCTACATCAACAGGGGGATGAATCACTACCGAGTCGCGGCCATAATATTTTTTAATCAGTGACTGGGTATAGGTCGAGTTGGCGATAATATGATGAGGTCTCTGGGCGGCTTTATAGTCCCAGTGTCTCATTGGACCGGCTAGTAGCTTAAGTCCTGCCCGTGCCAGACCGTTAAAAACTCCAAACCCCGGGTGCTTCATATATTCGTCATAACGACTCCAGTAATAATGTGTCGGCGCATGACAGTAATTTATATGAATGGTATCTTTTGGGACTTTGATACCTTTAGCCTCAGCACCCGAACTACTTATAACTAAATCGTAACCACTCAAATTAAGATGCGAAAACCACCAGGCTCGCAAGAAGGGAACGTATTTGCGCAATTTAGAAAATGGCCACTTTTGTAAGTAGCCCGTTATAACCTTGCCGTCCAATTTGTCGCGCCACTCTTGCGTAGCGTACGAGGTATAAATGGGCGCATCAGGAAACATGCGATGCAGTTCTAAAACTACCTTTTCGGCGCCACCGCCTATTAGCCAATCATGAACTATGGCAACCTTTAGGTTGCCATAGTTAGGTGGTAGGTGGTAGGTGGTAGGTGGCTTAATCATGGCCTAGCGGTTTTATAAACCTAAGTACTTACGTAGCGACTGCTTCAATTTTCCCGTGTCAGCTTCATCAAGTGATCCAAGCTGGGTAATCAAGTCAGATTGTAACAATGTACCCAATCTGTAAGTTTGAGCGATAGAAAACTTAACTAGCCCAGCTGTATCCAGGCCGTTTATAGCAACATTAACAGCTTCAAGGCTTGTCTTTGAGGAAATAGGCACAACTGCAACTACTTTATGTTTGCTGTATGGTTTGCTGATAACTACGACTGGTCGAATTTTGCTCTTGGTTGACTCTAGGAACGGAAATCGGGCAGTATATACACCATACGCACGGGGATGACTCACGAAAAATGAACCTTCTCGCCCATATCTTCCGTATAGATATCTTCTTCTGGGTCGCTCAAGTAATCATAACCGACCGAGTAAGCAGCCATTTTTTGAATTTCTGCGCGTTCTTTCTCATCTTTGCTTGCTTCGTCGCCGGTAGCGATTTTGGCCAAACCTAGCTTTAAGATCTCCGGATCGGACAGTGTAGGGTATAAACGTTTAGCACGCTGAAGAGCACGCCCGACCTCCGGCGTTATGGAAACTCGTATAGCTGTTGGTGATTTTGTTTTCATGATTCTAGTATATATCAATTACTGTCAATTTACAACAGTCATTGTAACTCACAGAGGATTTAACATTTACCGATTTTTCATTTCTTATTTCAAAAAACATTAATGGGTGTTTGGTAAATGATCATTGGTAATTAATTGTGAATTGGGAACTGGCAAATAGCAAATTATCTGGCGCCGGAACCGTTAATAACTGCCCTCAAAGTTCTAATCAATATAATAACGTCCCACCAAAAGCTCCAGTTTTGGACATAGTAAATATCGAGGCTGCGGCGCTCATCAAAACTAATGTCCTTGCGGCCGGAGATTTGAGCTAAGCCGGTCATGCCTGATTTAACACTCAAAATAGAATGCTTTTTCTCATAAGCATTAAGCTCCTGCGGGATCAGGGCCCTGGGGCCGACCAAGCTAATGTCGCCTTTTATAACGTTAAACAACTGAGGCAGCTCATCTAGGCTGCTGATACGCAGTATCCGTCCAAAAGGCGTAACGCGAGGATCCTGAGTCAAAAAGTCGCCATTTTCACGATACTGTTTGGCTAAGTCTGGTTTGCCCATTTTAGCGAAGGCCTGTTCTGGTGTGGTGCCGCTATACTTGCTGTACTGAGTACGGAATTTAAAAACTTTGAACTCGCGGTTAAAACGCGTCAGGCGGGTTTGACGAAAAAAGACCGGACCTTTGGGATCGAATATCTTAATAAGTATTGCAACTATCAAAAGCAATGGTAGTAACAACAAAAGGAGCAGAGGCGCAACGGTTAGGTCGAAAAGACGTTTAACAATACGCCCCCAGCCAATCAAAGCCGTTTGGTGGATTGCAACGACAGGTAGGCCGGCGAAAAGCTCGACCTGGATATTGCCGACAAACAAGTCGCTATTACCGGGCACGAACCGGTAAGCCACGTGATTCTCCTGCGCAAAGCGCAAGATCTCATTATTTTTATCTTGGTCGCGGTAAAGTTCAGTCTGGATAATGCTATGAATTGGCCGCCTTAAACTTTCGACGGCAGCTGAGAATGACTGGTAGTGGCTAAAAGAATGGACTTCTTTGCCGACTACACCTAAAACTCGCTGGCCGCTGTGACTAGTATCGCTAATTACCCGAACCAAACTTTCGCTGGCTTCGGTATCGCCAATAATTAAGACATTACTAATACCAAAGCTGTATTTAAATAATGTGTGACGGATAATTCGGGCCACTGACCTAAAGATGAATAAGAAGCCAAAGCCCAAACCAAGCCCATAAATCGGCACTAACCGAGCCGGAAATATATTATCGCGGACCACAAAGTCGTAGCCAATGACGACTAATATGCCAATAAATGAACCAACTATTAACCGGCCAAACTCCGAGAAACGTTTTTCATAAACCGACTGACTATAAAGGCCGATGAAACTATGTACCAGGATCCAAAGTGGCAAGACAAACAAAAAAGCTTTGAAATAAGTAAAGGCCGGGATCTGTTCGATTAGTGGTCGAGGATCAAATTTAACACGAAGTATGTAAGCTACCGAAAAGGCGGCCAGCAGGGCCAGAAAGTCACCAATAACGAGAAACAGTGAGAATATTAAAGTAGCGTTGTTCTTCATGAGGCTAGGATTATTGTACCACTGTTGTGATATACTTAGCCCCAGATAGAACAAAAGACGATCAAAATGAAAAAATTGAAACGAAAACAAGTTAAAGAAGTAAAAAGGTTCACAGAATACATGGTTAGCGGTGGCGCCCAGTTTTGGAGCGGCTACGCGGCCTTTGCGGTTTTTGACGTTGTTTTGGGTATGGCTTTTTGGCCGGCCAAGATTATTTCCTATTTCCTGGGCGCCAGTGTTAACTTTGGCCTAGAGCGTTTCTGGGTGTTCGGCGGCCGCAAAGTTAGTAAAAAACAGGTTAAATCTTCAGCTGAGCGCTATTACAGCCTGATGTTCGTTAATTTCTTGCTTGATCTCGCTATTGTTGGCGGCTTGCGCGAGCTGGGTGTGACACCTTACATTGGCCAATTCGTCAGTGCTGGCTTCTTTACGTTCTTTAACTATGCCTTATTCAAGTTCTGGGTCTTCAAGCGCAAACGCCCTTCACCGAGTCGTCCTGCCGTCCGGCGGAGCCGACCGCACCGACGACTCTCTCGAGCTGCTGCGGTGTCAAAAGCTCCAGTGCTCACTCAGAGTATCAACTATACACCTCGTTCCGCGCTTCGCTTTTTCCTAGCATCAGTCTCGAGTGAAAGGCATTTGAAAAGGAGTACAAGAAAGAATGACTGAAGCTACCACAACCAGGCCGACTAAAAAACAGCGCGAATTATTAACCTTTATTGAAGGCTTTATAGCTGAACACGGCTACAGTCCCAGTTACCGCGAAATCATGACTGGTCTTAACTACACGTCGGTCGCTACGGTGGCTCTACATGTTGGCAACCTAATTAAACGAGGACACTTGCAGAAGCGCGACCGGTCAGCTCGGTCGTTGGAAGTTGTTCAGGCCACTGATCTGCCAAAAGTAGCCAGCAACGAAATTAAACCAGGTGAAGAAAAGTGGCTGGTTGAAAAAGTCGACTATTTCTTTAAACGGTTGGAAGATACCAAGCAGTTCGAGGCTAACTTAATTGATGAGCTATATGTTTTAATCGGAGCCTTAAAAGTCTTAGGTCTAGACGGTGCGGCCCAGAGTTTTATTCCCCGACTAAGTGCCATCAAAGAACGCGTTAAGTAAACAGCTTCTAGGCTATACTTTTTAATGTGAGTATTTTGCAGGCTATAATCTTAGGCTTAGTTCAGGGGCTAACCGAATTTATACCAGTTTCCAGCTCCGGCCACTTACTGCTTCTGCACCATGCCTTTGGGTTAAGTGAACAAGGCTTAGGCTTTGACGTCGCTCTGCATATCGGTACGCTGCTGGCTTTAATGGTCTTTTTCTATAAAGATATCCTGGAGCTCGCTCAGGCAATATTCACAAAAGGACCGAAAACTCGCCTCGCTTGGGTGGTGGCACTAGCTACAGTGCCGGCAGTTATAGCCGGTATGTTATTGCAAGACCGGGCTGAAACCACCTTTAGGACTCCGTACCTGGTATGCGCGACCATGGCTGTCATGGCGTTAGTTATGCTGGCAGCTGAGCGCTATGGCAGAGGCTCAACTGTCCTAGAAAAAACCACACACAAACAAGGTTTAATTATCGGCGTGGCTCAGGCTGTGGCCTTGATCCCTGGTGTGTCTAGATCAGGTAGCACGATTAGCGCCGGGTTATTTGCCGGCCTGGACAGGGTAGCCGCCACTCGGTTCTCCTTTCTGCTTTCAATTCCGATTACTGCTGGCGCAATAGCAAAAGTTGTCTCCGACCAGGACACCCTTAACCAGATTAAAAACGAGACTGGTTTATTTGCTATTGGCATCGTGACGGCCTTTATCAGCGGGGTTGTAGCCATCCGGTTCTTACTGAAGTTTGTTGCCAAGCATTCACTCAATGTTTTTGCTTATTACCGCCTGGTTTTAGCGGCCATCACACTGATTCTTCTAACTGTAGTTTAGTGTCCGAATAGTCGCAAATAATACTACATCTAGCGTAAGCACAACGTGCTAGACTGGGAATATTCACAATTTAGATGCTGGAAGTGGGCGTAACTCCCACACTGTGCCGCAACGGTTAAAGTCCGATACAGCAGTTAAGCCTCCCGAGCAGGAGCACGAACGATTGTTCGACGCCTGCTTTCGGAGCCAAAACGAAAAGCAGGTTTTTAAATGGAGCAAGGGTTAGAACAGCTACGACGTCCACCTCATCTAGAGGCGCGAGACCATGACGAACTAGATCGTCTGTACCATGATACGGCGACTTGGCTGGCTGAAGTTCTGCCGGGCCAAATGCGAACCGCGTTTGAATATAGTTTTGATGGTCAGGAGCTGTATGGCCGTGATGGTGGTGCCCTAAAGCCAATTTTCGATACAGCTATAGTCGACGCTAAGCGGATTGCTAATCGCAATCCAAACTTGAGCTTTGAACTCCGACGTCGTTATATCGAAAAGGGCGAATACAACGACATGATAGCTATGGAGCGAGGCGAGCTGCCTAATACGATGGTTGTTGTCTCAGACTCGCCTCAGGAGCTGGAAAATGCTACCTACGATATTGGCGGTTATAACGTCAGCCGGAAGCAAACCATGCTTAGGATAATTACCAAACAGACTGACGGCACACTAGTCATGTATTCGCAGAGTTTGGATCGAAGCGACCGCCAGTCGCTAGAGGCGATTTATAACTACCTTGGTTATACTCCGGAACCAGGTGAACTTTTAGGCCAGCGCATGCATATAGATTTGCCTGAGCAAGAACAGGAATTTCTAATCGATTGGCTAACCGGAATTTATGACCGTTCAATGTCTAAGCAGTATGGCGGCAACTGGTACGCCGGTCGCACCCCGGCTGAGGTTCGTAATACTTACAATTTTGTCTGTGAGCAACGCGACTTGATTGAAACTTTCATGCAGCTGACAATACTTCATGGTCATAATGAAGACTTACGCTACGGATTGGCTGCCGCTATGGTGAAGCGCTTTAGAAACAACACTAGCTTTAAACAGGCCGGATCCATTGAGTATCAGCCAGCACTGGTACTAAATGAAATTGGTGGAGCTGGACAGCAAGCTAGACTGGAAGGTAAATCGTTTAGCGGCTGCGGCGTTACTAGTGGGCCGGAGGGCGCTCAGGCTGCCAGTGAACTGGAAGATGCAGGATACGGCAACAAGACAAGTGAAGAAACCAGCTATAAATTCGATAAAGAAATGCACTGCGTTGTTTGTCAGCCTCGACCCAGGCGAACTGAACCAAAGAAAATGTGCGGGCCGTGCGGTATTTGCAAGACTTGTGATACCAAGATTCGAAAAGCAGGCTTAAACTAAAGACATGAAGAAGATTGGGATATTTTCCGGGACGTTTGATCCGATTCATGATGGGCACGTCATGTTTGCCAAAGAGGCACTGGAACAACGCGGCCTAGACAAGATATTTTTCCTGATAGAACCTAACCCTCGGCGCAAGCAAGGTGTTAAAGCTTTTGACCATCGAGTTAACATGGTTAACCTGGCTTTAAAGCATGAACCAAAGCTAGCCAGCATAGTTCTAAACCATGCCCAGTTTAGCGTGCTGGAGACTTTGCCAGCCCTTCAAGCCAGGTTCCGCGGCCACGAAATCTACTTCCTGATGGGCGATGATATGTTGAATCACTTTACTGATGACCAGTGGCCGCACATTGATGAATTTGTTCGAGCCTTCAAACTAATTATTGGGGTTAGGAAAAGCAGCCGTAAAAATATCGAAGACCAAGTAGCTTTGATTGAAAAAACTAGGAGCATAAAAATGCAGTACCAAACTTTTGATACCAGTCTGCCGCTTCACAGTTCTTCGCGGATTAGGACTGAACTACGCAAGGGCAAACACCCCGATGGCATAGATGAAGCGGTCTGGAAATATATACAAAAAGAGAGGCTTTATACTTCAGCCACTGGCTTGTAGTAAGTTTTACAGTTGTTAGTTGGTAATGCTTATGCGATACTAAGTTCACTTCAAGTAGCCAAGCGAGAGGCTGCGAGCGAAGACAAAAACAATAAAAACAATTCAAACTGGCTGATACTTCTGTGAGGGAAGTTAAGCTTCAAATGTGGGAGGGGTTAGCAGTGGTTCCTGTAAAAATAAAAATCATAAACAATAGAGGTTATAACGTGGAAGTACGAGTAAAACGTCCTAGCTGGCAGAAGTACCTAAGCTATTAGCGGCTTCGCCTAATGAGAGGAGGTGACTCCTCCTCTCATCGCGCAGGCAAAATGGAATACATTTTGTCTGGCTACTCTCCTCCCGCCCAAGCAGGGGGAGTTTTTATTGTTGGGATTTGGCTTTGAGGGCTTCGTCGATTAGGGCGCTGAAGCCATCGACGTCGCGCGGGCTGTTTTCGATCTTTTTACCGTCGATTACAAAGGTTGGCGTGGCTGACACTGGCAAAGCCTGGCCTTCTTTAATATCGGCGTTGATAATACCTTGAATAACTGAACTAACTACGTCTTGCTTATATTTTTCCATATCAAGTCCTAACTCGGCGGCATAGCCTTCAAAAATACTGCTTACACCTGTACCACTCGTCCAGGCTTGCTGACGCTCATAGAGCATATCGTGCATCTCAAAGAACTTGCCCTGCATTCCGGCTGCCTCGGCTGCACGATGGGCCGACATAGCATTCGGGTGGATGCTGACTATTGGGAAGTGTTTAAACTGAAACGTAATCTGATCACCATATTTTTCTTTAACAGCTTTAACCAGCGGGTAATAACTACCGCAAGCCGGACATTGGAAATCACCAAATTCAACAAATGTAACAGCGCCTGTGCCTTGTGTGTGGCTGCTTGTTTGAGCCGCAGAATTGTCCGTTGATTTGTCGTTCTTTTTGCCCAACATAACTAGACCCAAGAACCCGACAATAATAATTGCAAAAATAATCAGAAATCGTTTATTCATCCCGTTTAGAACTCACTTTACCTTCGTTAATTAGTTAATGTTTGAATCGCTCATTAGATATTCAGTCGTCCGCCTAGTAATGGTAGTCTTCTGAGTTCTAACGGGATTCATAGTCTCCCTTTTGTGCATTTATTGTAGCACGCTGGAACAAGGGGTTCTGGCCTTTAAAATAACTCTGTATAAGCGTAAGATGAATGGTATATGAATGTTTTGCTCGGTCTCCTGCTGGCCGCCCTCGTGCTAGTAACCATTAATGTGCAGCGGGCTTACTCGGCAGTTTCAATTCGAGAACTTAAACGCCGAGCTCGCGACAAGGACGAAATCGCTGAACTTCTCCATCGAGCCGCGGCTTATGGCTACAGCCTAAGAGCAATACTTTGGCTGTTAATTGGCTTGGCTAGTGCCGGCTTCTTTGTATATGTGGCCAAGCAGGCGCCAACCTGGTTCGCGTTTTTTGCGTCTACGCTGTTGGTGTGGGGCAGTTTTATTCGGGCATCTAACCGCAATGTTAGTAGGATCAGCTTGTGGCTGGCGGCTAGACTGGCACCAGTCTTTTCATGGTTATTACACTACTTGCACCCGGTTATCGACTGGGTTGCCAGACTAGTTAACAGATATCATCCGATCACGATCCACACCGGCTTGTATGACAAACAAGACTTGCTTGAATTGCTCAACAGCCAAAATGTTCAAACCGACAATCGGATCGAACAGTATGAACTTGAACTAGCCTTCCACGCCCTGACGTTTGGTGACAAACAAGTCGGCGACTACTTAACGCCTCGGCGGATAGTTAAAGTAGTTTCAGTCGATGATTCAATCGGTCCGATCATGATGAGCGAGCTGCACGATAGCGGCTTCTCGCGCTTCCCGGTTTACGAGGGACGGAAAGACAATATAGTAGGGACATTGTTTCTCAGAGACTTAATCAAGACGCAATCAACCGGCAAGGTCAAGGACATCATGCGGCCGGAAGTAGCCTATGTCCACGAAGACCAAAACCTGCACGATGCTTTAACAGCAATACTCAAAACTAGACACCATATATTAATCGTCGTTAATAGTTTTGAAGAATTTGTGGGCGTGATTTCGATTGAAGACATTTTAGAACAGGTGATCGGCCGCACGATTCAGGATGAGTTTGACCAATACGATGATCTGCGTGCAGTTGCGACTCGAGCGGCCAAACAGGAACACAAAGACCACCATGAAGTAGCTTCATCTGTTGAGACAGAGGAAGCCGTGATAGAATAGCTCGGATGAGAACATTAGCTCGAGAGCTCAAGGACAATATTGGCAAAGAAGTTACTATCCAGGGCTGGGTGCATAAAAAACGCCTACTCGGCGGCCTGACTTTTATTAATATTCGCGACCGCAGCGGCCTGACTCAGGCAACTATTGAGAATAAAGACGAAGTTGAAAAGTTAAGAGGTATGCAAATAGGCACGGTTTTGAGCGTCACGGGCAAAGTTTTCGAGGAGTCTCGGGCGCCTGGTGGCGCTGAGCTTAGAGATCCAAAGATTGAAGTGCTTGTGCCCGTGGAAGAAACACCGACAATTGAAATTGATAAACCAATTGATCATAAATCCGAAAACCAAGACACCTTATTCGACAACCGAGTTTTAAATGTTCGCAATCTTCAGGAACAGAAAATCTTCAAAGTTCGGGCTGCGGCTAACCGCTACATCCGCGAATTCTTAACCGAAAATGAGTTTGTTGAAATTCAGACTCCGAAGTTAGTGCCTGGAGCTACTGAGGGCGGCGCTGAAGTATTTAAAACTGATTATTTTGGCCAGGAAGCAACTCTAGCCCAGAGTCCGCAGTTTTATAAGCAGATTATGGTTGGAGCCTACGAGCGGGTATTTGAAATCGGCCCAGCTTTCCGGGCCGAACCGAGCCTGACTACGCGGCATATGTCGGAGGTTACCATGCTGGATATAGAAATGGGCTTTATCGACAGCCACGAAGACATTCTGAAAATGACTGAAAAACTGTTCTTTGCAGTGCTGACACGTTTGTACAAAGAAAACGCCGATGATCTAAAGAGCCTTAACGCGCCAGAGCTGGTGCTAAAGGAAGACTTTCCACGGTTCACAGTAGCTGAAGTCCACGACATGTATTTCAAGGCTACCAAAGAAGACGTTAGGGATGAAAAAGACCTAATTCCAGCCGAGGAACGATGGATTTGTGACCATGCCAAGAAAAACTTAGGCTGCGAGGCCGTATTTGTGACCGAATTCCCAGTCGAAGCCATGAAGTTTTACCACATGGTGAACCCTGACAATCCAAAGACAGTGCTGTGGGCCGACCTATTATTCCGAGGCCTGGAAATCGCTACAGCACCGCAGCGCGAGCATAACTACGACAAATTAGTGAAGCAGATCAAAGCGGCCGGCATCGACCCTGAGCACCCAGGTTTTAAATTTTACCTACAAGCATTCAAGGCCGGCCTACCACCCCACGGCGGTTTCGGCTTTGGCATCGACCGCTTAATCCAAAAAACCCTTGGCCTAGGTTCAGTCAAAGAAGCCACCCTCTTCCCCCGCGACATAAACCGCCTCGCCCCATGAGTAACAAAGTTTTAGTTACAGACTCTCTGTTTATCAAGGATAAGCACGTAAAGCTACTCGAAGCGGCGGGCTATGAAGTTGAGAGACTCGACAAGCCTAGTGCAACCGAAGAAGAATTATGTGACGCAGTTAGGGGCAAAGTCGGTTATATTCTAGGGGGAATTGAGAAAGTAACTGATAAGGTCATCGAATCGGCTGATGGACTGAAAGCCATTGTATTTACAGGCACGGGCTGGCAGGGATTTATTCCTGGTCATGATTTGGCAACAAAAAGAGGAATACTTTGTAGGAAATAAACCAAACCTAATCCTGCAAGA
>CAYXCB010000010.1:0-24043 GCA_964463635.1 uncultured Candidatus Saccharibacteria bacterium | reverse complement strand
ACGGCAAATAAATAGCGTTTGAAACATCGACCGACCCACCACATATTGTGGTGGGTTTTTTAATTTGACGTAACTGTGGATAAGTTATGTCATTTCACCTTATATAACAGCAGAAAATGCTTGCACGTGGGTAATCGTGGGTTGTACACTCATGTCAGTGGGTAATCGTGGGTAGATCCAAAATAGATCAACCCTTACAAAAAACAAAAAACCACTAGTAATTTAAACCAACTACATTCAACCATGGTGGACTATTTCGAACGAAAGCTAGACGAGAAGCGGCGGTTAACCATACCAGCCGAACTTCGAGCCGAGTTCAAAAGCGGAGTAGTCGTAAGCCGAGGGTTTCAGAAGTATTTACATCTGTACCCGAAGGCCGTATGGGACGAACTGGTTGAGCCGGAGCTGCAGGGGAATATCCTCGACGAGCACACGGCCAACCTGAATGTGCAGTTCCGAATGGGCAAGACCGAGGCTTCTCTGGATGAGAAGCAGGGTAGGGTCAGCCTGGAACAGCATTTGCTCGACCATGCCGGAATCACCAAGGATGTCGTAGCCGTGCGTGCCGGTCGCTATTGGCGACTCCAAGCCGCATAGGTTTAAAGTTCCTTAACAATTCAGCAAGAAGTAGTACGTATTTCGTATATCGTATTACGTATCCAAATATAACAGCAACTTTTAGGTTTTGTATGTGGCAGACAGATTCGATTTCTTCTTGAGCAACGAGTGAGCCGTACATGCAGTACGGTGAAGCGAGTAGCGGAAGAGAAAAATCGGATATGGCGGCTACAAGCGCTCCGGCAAGGCAAGCTTGGCTTGGCTGGACGAGCGCGGTACACAAGCTAAAAGAGGTTAGCTATCTGGCAGTCAATAAGTGGAATTGAAGGTAAACCACTATAAAAACCTTTGTACATTACATTTAAACACCTCCCAAAACTCCACCTCACACATAAGTCTCTCAAACTTAGTCCTTAACCAGTGAAGGAAATCCTAGGAACATAAAGTTCTCTAGACTTCTCTCGCATACATGGATAAGGACTCGTCTGCCAAACTTTGGTAGACAAACAAAAACAAAAACCCTACAAAAAAACAAAAAATTGGCTGCTAGATAGGTGATCTTGAAAACAAAAAGTAAAATAAAAACATGTTAAACCAAAATCACCACGTTCCAGTACTTCTAAACGAAGTGTTACAGTATCTTGATCCGTCTAAAGGGGAATCATACCTAGACTTGACGGCCGGATACGGCGGACACGCCGAAGAAGTGCTGAAAAAGACGAAAACGCCGAAGCTGGCAACACTCGTGGACCGTGATGCGAAGTCGGTACAAGAGCTCAGAGCCAAGTTCGGGGATCAGTCAGAGATAGTGCAAAGCGACTTCCTAGAAGCCAGCAGGCAACTGTTAGCAGCCGGGAAGCAGTTTGATAATATCCTAGCCGATCTGGGAGTTTCGTCGCCGCACCTTGACAATGCAAGCCGTGGATTCAGCCTAAAAGCGGAAGGGCCGCTTGATATGCGCATGGACCAGTCACAGGAGTTAACTGCTGCCGATATCGTGAACAAATATTCACTAGATCAACTGGCCGACATACTCCATCGGTACGGAGAAGAGCCAAAGGCTAGGAAAATAGCCAAAACAATCATCTCTAACCGCCCGGTAACAACCACCACTCAGCTTGCCCAAATTGTTGCTCGCATCTCCTACCCCACGAAACAGGTTTCGCGGGGACCCCGTTGGCAGGGCAAAAGCAAAGTCCATCCGGCTACCCGAACGTTTCAAGCGCTTAGGATCGCCGTCAACGACGAGCTAGCCATGCTAGAACAGGCTTTGCCGGTCTGGCTTGACCTACTTAAGCCCGGCGGACGGATAGCA
This sequence comes from uncultured Candidatus Saccharibacteria bacterium, assembly GCA_964463635.1. Taxonomy (GTDB): domain Bacteria; phylum Patescibacteriota; class Saccharimonadia; order Saccharimonadales; family CAZARM01; genus CAYXCB01. The sequence continues at coordinate 22,170 of CAYXCB010000010.1, read as the reverse complement.
ATCATCAGTTTCCATAGCTTGGAAGACCGTATCGTCAAGCAAGCTTTGGCCGATCGAAGCGGAAATCGCTACGATTCTGAGCTAAAACTGCTGACAAAAAGCCCAATCACCGCGAGTGACCCCGAACTAGTTTCCAATCCGCGTGCTAGGAGCGCCAAGCTCCGAGCCGCAGCTAAAATAAAAATATAGAAAGGGAGCAGATGCCAATTCAGGTAAAAAACCTCTCCCGCACATATAAGGTCAAAGTCCGCGTAAGCTGAACCGCCTTATAGCAAACCCGCACCCGGGGTAAAACCCGGGAGCGGAAAAATAAAAACAAACATAAAACCAAAAAAATAAATATATGACATATTCAAGTGCAGCTAGCATGAATCGCCAGCGTTATTCTGGACGGAACCAAAACACAACCAGTTTTAAAACAAATGAAGCCACACTTGGTCCAGTCAGCAATACAATCGCGCTGATTGTGCTGGCGTGTCTGCTTGGTTTGCTATACCTCACACAAGTGACTAAAACCAACGCTTTTGGCTACAAGATCAACAGCCTGCAGAAAGAACAAAACTCTTTGCAAACTGAGCACGACGAGCTAGAAATTGCTGCCGCCCGGCTGCAATCGCTGGAGCGCGTCAAAAACAGTGAAGTGGCTAAGAACATGGTTTCTGTAGCTTCCAGCGGTACGATAGCAAATTAACAGAGCCAACAGATAGCTTACCTAAGTCGCCTATGAGATAATAAGGCTTATACATGCGCTCATTTCACGCACCTACTTCAGCCTCAATAGCTTGCTATGGATTTTGGCTAACATGCCGCTCCGCAGGGTATCTATGGATACCCTTTGTTCGCCTGATGTCACCCAAAATCTCATATCAATCAATTTCGCTTAACAAAGCAGGTACATGAAATAAGCGCTATGCAACAAAAAGGCCTTCACCTAAACTCACTGACGCGTATACGGATCTGGTATGCGTTGATTTTGCTTATTTCGGGCGTTATCATCGTCAGGTTATTTTATATACAGGTTATTAGGCATGATTATTATCAAACTGCCGCGTTGCATGGGCAGCTCAAGGAGTATGAAATTCCGGCTCAGCGCGGCGTCATCGAAGCCCATAGTGGCAATCAGGTGCTGCCGATAGTGCTAAACGAGTTTAAATATACGCTATTCGCCGACCCAAAATTTATTAAAGACCGTAATGCGGCAGCGGTTGCCGTTCAGAAAACTATCGGCGGTAACGCTGGAGATTATGAAGAAGCCATGAAAGCCGATAGCCGCTACGTTATATTGGCCAAAAAACTAGACAAAGACCAGAAAAAATCCCTTGAAGATTTAAATATCAAAGGTTTGGGCTTACGGGAAGTTCCATATCGTACCTATCCGCAAGGCACTCTGGCGGCCCAGTTGTTAGGGTTCGTAAATGACGAAGGCGAAGGCAAATATGGGGTAGAACAAGCCTTGAACGACGATTTAAAAGGCGTACCTGGGCAGCTCAAGGCCATTACTGATGCTAGCGGTGTTCCGCTGGCCTCTAACAAGGAAAATGTTTTGCTCGAGCCTCAAAGCGGCCAGCGGTTAGTTCTAACCATAGATATAGGCTTGCAGCAACGGCTGGAAGAAATCCTCAAAACCGGGCTGGACAATGCCAAATCCCAATCAGGCGGCGCCATTATTATCGAGACTGATACAGGCAAGGTCAGGGCAGTGGCCAATTATCCGACCTATAACCCCGGCGAGTTTTTCAAAATTGAAGACGGCAGTGTCTTTAATAATTCAATTGTCAGTGCGCCGCTGGAGGTTGGTTCTATCATGAAACCGCTGACGGTAGCAGCCGCGTTGGACCAAGGTGTAATTGGCAAAGAAACGACTTATTATGACCCGGGGGTCTGGACGATTGGCGATGCTAAGGTAACCAATATTGAAGAAGTCGGCGGGGCAGCGACCAAAAGCATATCAGACATACTCAGGCAGTCGCTTAACACCGGCGCTACATGGGTGCTGATGCAAATGGGCGGCGGCGAGATCAATGAAAAAGCCCGCAAAGCTTGGCACAGTTATATGACCACGCACTATCACTTCGGCTCGGCGACTGGGATAGAGCAGGGGTTTGAAGCGCCGGGCAGCATACCAGACCCGGTTGAAGGTTTTGGCCTGAATATCCAGTATGCCAATACAGCTTTTGGCCAGGGCATGACGGCTACGCCTCTGCAAATGGCCGCGGCACTGAGCGCAGCTGTCAATGGCGGTACTTACTACCGGCCGCAGCTGGTCGATAAGACAATCGAAGGCGCTCAAGAAACAATTAAGCAGCCAGAGGTCCTAAATCCTAACGTCATCAGCGATAGTGCTAGCAAAAGCATCCGCGAACTGATGGAATATGCCTTCTCGCAGAACCACCGGACTTACGGTATGGCCAAGCTGCCCACTCAGTATTCAATCGCCGGCAAGACCGGAACGGCCCAGGTGCCTAGGCCCGAAGGCGGCTATTATGATGATCGCTACAACGGTACATTTATGGGTTATGTAGGCGGCAACCAGCCGCAATATGTGATCGTCGTGCGGGTCAACGAGCCCAAAATTGGCGGCTATGCCGGGGCGAAAGCGGCCGGTCCGATATTTTCAGCGCTGGCGACCATGCTCATGGATAGTTATGGAGTAACCCCACGGCAATGACCATTTACCGCCCATATATGCTTTTTTGCCTCCAAGGTGCGTTTCACGCGGATAATTTTCTCCATGAGAAAGAAAATTACATCGGTTGCACTAGGCAAAGCTATCCCTTGGTTTCAAAAAAACATATATGGCTTGCGCGCAGTGTAATTATTAGAAGTATTTAAGGTATAATTAAACAAAATGTCTGACACACTGTCACTAATAGTCGAAACAAACACCGTTCTAAGAATCCTGCTGCTAGGCTTCCTAGGCTTTAGTTTAAGTATGATGATTACGCCGATCTACACTACTTTGGCTTACCGTCGCCAGTGGTGGAAGCGCCAGCGCAGTGACTCATGGTCGGGCGGGGAAGCCAGTGTTTATAAGCAATTGCACGCTGAGAAACACAAACGGAATATCCCAACCATGGCCGGCATTATATTTATCGTCTCAGCCGGGCTAACGACGCTATTATTTAACCTCGACCGCAGCGAGACGTGGCTGCCGCTAGCTGGTATGGTTGGATCCGGGGCGATCGGACTGTTTGACGATTATATAAATATCCGCGGATCCGACACGGCTATAGCCGGTATGCGGTCCAAGATCAAATTCTTCCTGCATAGTCTAGTAGCTCTGGTCGGCGGCTGGTGGTTTTTCGCGAAGCTCGATGTTTCAAGCATCCAGCTGCCGATTGTGGGGGATATACAAATTGGCTTACTGGTCATAGTCTTGTTCTGGTTCGTGGTGGTGGCGACAGCTAACGCCGTTAACATAACCGACGGCCTGGACGGCCTGGCCGGCGGTTTGTTGGTGTCTTCGTTCGCGACTTATGCGCTGATCTGTGTGCTCGAGCAGCAATATGCTCTGGCTGGGCTGTGTTTGACTATCGTCGGCGCTTTACTAAGCTACACCTGGTTTAATATTTACCCGGCACGATTCTTCATGGGCGATACCGGGTCGTTCGCGCTTGGTACGGCGCTCGGTATTATTGCCATGCAAACAGATACGATTTATGTGCTGCCGCTAATTGGTTTTGTCTACGTGGCTGAAACCGGGTCGGTTATCATCAACCGTGTTTCCAAGAAACTACGGCAGGGTAAAAAGGTCTTTAAGTCTTCGCCGATACACCACCACTTTGAAGCCAGCGGCTGGCCGGAAACCAAGGTTACTATGCGTTTTTGGGTTATCGGACAGGTCACGAGCGTGCTTGGTCTAATCTTGTATTTGGTAGGAAGAACGGCCGTTTAGTATGAGGCCGTCTGCGGCTGGCCGGCGGCCGGTTATGCTGGGACAAAAGACGCAGCGGCGGCACCGCCCGGATTATATGTTAGTTGTAATCGCTACTATTTTATTAGTGTTGGGCTTGGTGGTGGTTTACGCGATTAGCCCGGGGCTAGCACAGCAGAAGAACGTCAGTGAGAACTACTTTGTCGGCAAACAAGTAACGGCGATCCTGATTGGAATTGTCAGCTTCCTGCTGGCCGCGAATGTACCGCTGAGCACGTGGCGGCGCTGGATCCGGCCGTTGATTTTTGTTGCCGGCGCGGCTACTATCACGGCTCTAATTTTACCTGTGACTCCGGATTATCCGGCCCACCGTTGGATCCGATTTGGTGGCTTGTCATTGCAATCAGTCGAACTTATTAAATTCGCGCTGCTATTATGGCTGGCCTATTTCTTGAGTGATAGAATCCGCGAGGGCAACTTGGGCAACAGCAACCTTACCTTCAAGCCGCTTCTAGTTGTGCTCGGAATCTTGACAATCACAGTAGCTATTGCCCAAAGAGACCTGGGATCAACAGGGGTATTAGTGGCTATGATGGGCATCATGGCGTTTGTGGCCGGCATGCCGATGCGGCGCATCCTGTCGATCGGGGCGATTATACTGGTTGGGACTCTATTCCTGATTTCTACTAGTAGCTATCGGCGAGAGCGGGTTGCGACTTTTCTGCAGCCTGAGCAAGACTGCCAAGCCGCCGGTTACCAGGCTTGCCAGGCGTTAATCGCAATAGGGTCAGGCGGATTATTTGGCAAAGGGCTGGCCCATAGCGTTCAGGCCTATGGCTATCTGCCGGAAGCCGCTAATGACTCGATTTTCGCAATTTTCGCAGAGAAGTTTGGCTTTGTCGGCGTCAGCGTGCTGGTTGGGTTGTTCGTAGCGTTCTTTACCAGAGTTAAAAACATTATGGAACGGGCGCCAGATAATGTTACCCGGCTGGTCCTAGCGGGCATATTGGCTTGGTTGAGCACCCAGGCCTTGATTAACATAGGTGCGATGGTCGGCCTGCTACCGCTAAAAGGTATTACATTGCCGTTTATTAGCTACGGTGGTACCAGTATTATCTTTGTGATGGCTGCCCTAGGGGTTATATTCAACATTTCCCGGTATACTACATATAGCGCTAACAGCATGGAAGCAGAAGGAAAAGGAAATGACAGCCTCCCAAGAGGAAACACCGGCACCCCAGCCCGATATTCCACCCGACAACGCTAAAACTAGTCAGCAGACAATAATCTTAACCGGCGGCGGCAGCGGCGGCCACATCACGCCTATACTAGCCGTGGCCCATGAGCTCAAAAAACTTCGCGCAGACACTAATATAATTTATGTCGGCGAGCGCAGAGGCAAATTCGCCAATCTCACAAAGGACAACCCGGACATTGATGAAATTCGTACTATATTCGCCGGCAAGTTCCGGCGTTATCATGGGGAATCATGGCTGCGACGGCTGGCCGATTTTCGGACCAACGCCCAAAACTTGCGCGACACAGTGTATGTATTGATCGGTTTTTTCCAGAGTCTACGCCTGATTAGTCAGATTAACCCTGACAAGATTTTTCTAAAAGGCGGCTACGTAGGTATGCCCATGGGACTGGCTGGTGCCATGAAGCATAAGATTTTAATTACCCACGATTCAGATGCCGTACCCGGGCTAGCCAACCGTGTCATAAGCCGCTGGGTCAAATACCACGCTACAGCTTTGCCGGCCGAATATTATAAATATCCTAAAGAGGCAGTTCGGCACGTTGGGGTGCTGGTGGCTGACGAATACAAGCCAGTCACACCAGTAACTCAGAAACAGTTTAAGATCGACTTACAGTTGTCGCCAAGCTCTAAGATGCTACTGGTGACTGGCGGCAGCTTGGGCGCCCGGCGGATTAATTTGACCTTCGTAAAGCTAGCACCAGAACTGATTGAAAGGTTTTTTGATCTCGATATTGTTCATCAGGTAGGGAAGGGTAATACTAAGACCTACGGCGAGTTTAAACATCCGCGGCTGCATGTGGTTGAATTCATGGAGCCTATGCACCGTTATACAGGGGCGGCTGATCTGGTTGTAACTAGGGCAGGGGCTAACACTTTAGCGGAATTAGGCATGCAAGGGAAGGCGACCATAGTCATCCCTAACCCGCAGCTAACAGGGGGTCATCAGATCAAGAATGCTGAGTTTTTGAAACAACAAGGGGCCGCTGAAGTTGTCAGCGAAGACAAAATCAAAGATAGCACCGCTGCTTTAGAGGATGTAATTGAAGAGTTACTAGGCGACGGTGCTAAGCGGATTGAGCTAGGCGCGAACTTGCAGGCCTTGACCATACCTGACGCAGCTAATCGCTTAGCGTTATTATTAATTGAAGCTACTTAAAAAGCCACGACAGCCATGTTCAAAAAAAACAAACAACCACCAGCCAGAAATAGACCCGAACCAGCGCAAAACTCGCCGGTCTTTTCCTACTACGCCAGCCGTTCGAGAAGCGATAAGAATGTTGGCCGGCTCAAAGAAGAGGTCAAAAGGAGCCTTAAATGGCAGTTTATACCGTCTTTTATCGCTTTAGGCGCCATTTTACTGTGTTTTATCTATGTTACCGTCCTAGATACCAATCCGCGTGTTACAGTGACCGGAAATGCTAACTCGCCGCTGCTTAAATCAACTGAAACCTACCGCCAGGAGGCTGAGAAACAATTGAAGCGCTCGATTACCAGCCGCGGCAAGCTGACTATAGACACCAGAAAGATTGAAAATGAGCTGAAAGCGGTTTTTCCAGAACTCGCTGATGTTGCCATTACGATTCCAGTAACTGGCCGTCGGCCGATTGTTGATATCGCCCCAGTTGAGCCAGCAATTGTGCTGACTGGCGTCCATGGTGCATTCGTGCTGGACTACCAAGGCCTGGCCCGGGCTAAAATAACCGCCCAAGAGACCCTAGATGGCCTAAAGCTGCCCAAAATCGCTGATGACAGCCAACTAGAGCTCGTTTTGGGTAAAGCCGCCTTGCCAGCGGATAATGTCAGCTTCATAGTCTTGCTGATGAAGCATTTTGAACAAGCCAGCACCCCTGTAGAATCAGCCAAATTGCCAACCGTGGCAAATGAGCTGCATGTCCGCGTAACAGGGCAGGGTTATGACATTAAGTTTAATTTACAAGGAGACGCCAGGGCTCAGGCAGGGACGTACTTCGCAGTTCGTGAGCGTTTAGCCGTTGAGCGCATCAAGCCGGCGGAATATATAGATGTCCGGGTAGAAGAAAAAGCTTTCTACAAGTAGCAGGCCACTTCCACTCTACCCTTGTAGTTCGGTTTTTGTTCATATAATTGTATTATGCTTGCGTCGCAAAAAAACTATACCAACATACAAAAACAGGGGAATGTCAAAAAACATATAAAACTGTGAAGTATAGGGAAATGCAAATTTTTATAATACTTAGCGTGAAAAAGCAAATGTTTTCACGGTCGGTTGTGGATAAGTCAAGCGTGTTGTAATGAATGTCACAGACCCCCCGGGGCACAACATAAGTAGAAAGGAACAAGTTATAAAGTTAAAAGTGCAGCCTTACTTTATGAACTTTGGACTTTATATACTTTTTACTCCTATGTCCCCCGTTAAAAGAGGTATTGGTTATCATCTATCTATCATAATATCGAGTCGTAAAATATACATTGTACGACGTCATGTCTATGTTCGGTTTGTGTGCTCTGCTACTCTCCGCCCGCTGGATTTTCTGGCTTACTGCCCATGATTTGTTTTTAAATTTTTTGTAATCCCTGCTGTAGCTGATTAACAACAAAAAAGTGCCTGCTTGGCACTTTTCTATGAATTATTGTCTACCATTCCCTTGTTCGTATTTTGTACAGTGTGTGCTTTTGATAAAATCATATTAGACAGACGGGCTGACATCTCCATTCGTCTCGCCTCTAAGCCTGCCCCAAAGGGCTGCAATTGGCGCGTCTTTAACTTCGGTTTGTCTCTGACGTCTTTTGGCTCTTTTTTCACGCCTATACTTAGAATCCGAGGTTTTCGGCTCTGGAACATATTCGGTCTTAACATGTCCGGCCAGAAGCTGGTATCGGACAGCTTTTAATCTTTCAATCCGACGATCAATTTTTTCTAAAAGCTCAGGTATAGCTTCAGGATTAAGGTCAACGGGTTTAGTCTGTCTGGGGTCGTCTGGAGGGTTGACGTGCTGAAAAATACCCGCATCTATCAGATGGTGGAACTGGCGTCTTTGAGGAGCTGTTTTACCCATTAGCTCAAATAGTCTTGCATAGCTGCGGTCCACCGGGTCGCATAAAATCAATGTCTCAACCAAATCCTCTGTAATCGACGGCTGGTATTGAGGCGCCGAAGAATGAGTAAACAATTCGAGGTTTATCGGGTCTGACATTTCTTTATTAATTACTCTGCGAGAGAGTAGGTGGCTTTGGCTACGCGCTTGAATTGCGGTTTGCCCTGGAGGTTCAATAGGATTGTAGTTTCTTTGACGTGGCGGCTTTTTAGGACCTGCTTGACGATTTCGTCGCGGTGAAGCGGCTGGTTAGCCTTTTTCAGGACTTCGACGATGATATCGGCGACTGTTCCCTTTTCATAACCCCATTCTTTCAGGGCGTAAATTCCCCGTCCGATCAGCACGAAGCGCTTGTCTTTGATCAGTTCGTTGTGAATGGCCTGAGTAGTAACGTCCTTGCGCTTGAAATCGCTGCCTTTAATAGCTTCGGCGATTTCATTGAAGTGCATGTGCTTCCCTGCTTCGTGCAGGATTACATAAATTTTATCCCGAATGTTCTTGGGATTAACCATTGGCCATTTGATCAGGCCCCAGCGGCCGTTGAGGGTGGCCAGGTGCTTAGAAGTACTGGCTAGAGCCTCTGTGTGCTTAGGGTCTTTGCCCACCTGCTCTGCTACCTTTTCAACAGTAGTCGGCGCGCCAATGGTCTTGATAGCCTCGATAATCTTGCCAACCAGGTCTTTGACTTTCTTTTCGTCATGGACTGATTTCAGGGCAACAGAATGGTGGAAATGGTCGTTATCATCTACCACTGTTAGCTCAGGGGAAAGTTGGGCCAAAAAGGCTACTCTGGACTGGTCAATCCGAGAATTGTCTTTGGTAAGTTTGGCTGTCACATCTTGGACACGAGCGACGTTGCCTAGATCTTTGACAGTACCTTTGAGCACTTCTTGAACTTCGTTCAAATGCGGCAGCTGGCCTTGGTCGGCAGCAGCTTTGAGTTTGGCTACAACAGCTTTTTCTAGCTGGCGGACTCGCTCGCGGGTAATGCCTAAGAGTTCACCGATCTGTTCCAGAGTTTCCTTGCGGTCAAACAAGCCGAAACGACGCGATACGATTTCTCGCTCACGTTCACGCTCGATGGTGCCCAGGACATCGTTGACGACTTTTTCGATATCTAACTGCTTTGGACTCTGGTCGGTCATTGGTCATTCCTCTTCTTAATACGGAGTAATTATTAGTATTGTATAACAAATATTTTTAAAAGTCAAGCTTTTCTGTGCTTCTAACCCATTATAGCACTAAATTGGACATAAATTCATGGAAATGTGATGGCAATATTACTACAAAACACCTTTGCCAAGAGGTAAAATGGTGGATAAATACAGACTTTCTACTCGACAAGCTCAGCGGCGATCACCACAGTTTCATCAGGTATGCCAACGCCAATATTATTGCATTCAGCCAACAGCGTTATAGTTCCAGCCTGGTCGGTGTGTTCGGCAATAGTATCTTGCGTTAGACCAAGTTTACAGTTGGCACCCCAGATTTCAGGTGTGCCGCCACAACCATAATCTACGCCTGTGAAGTTTACTTCCTGGCCTGGCTGAAAAGCGTGCATTGCGCGCACTCGTCCTTTTGTATCTTCAGATGGCACGAAAGGTAAGAAGCCGCTGGCATCACCATCGTGAAGCCAGACACCGGTTACGTCACCTTCGGCGCAAGCGGCCACGAAGTCTAATGTCACGATATCCCTAGATGTTTCCGTTGTTTGTACTGGAGTCGTTGTTGTGATTTCGGGCTGTGAAGGATCGTCTTTGTCACCAGAGCAACTTGCAAATAACAACATACTAGCACCTACCCGGGCCAGGTTTACAAATAGTGGTCTAGGACCTCGAAGTGAATTGGGATTTGCCATAGATAACAACTATACAACTTAATGTACTTAGCGTCGATCAGTCTATAAAAGAATTAACTTTTCTTGCGGCGGGGGAAGCGGCGGCCCTTGCCTTTTGTTGGGGCTTTGGCCAGCATATCTTTAGCTTGGGATTCGGTGATAGTCTTGGGGTCGGTTTCTTTAGGGATACGGGCGTTCTTCTTGCCATCTGTTATATAGGCGCCGTAAGGGCCATTTAACACCTTAATGCCGCCTTTGAACTCAGCTATGTTCTTGTCGGCGTCTTTTTGCAGTTTAACCGCATACAGCTCTTTGGCTTCAGCCTCGGTAATTTTCATAGGATCAAGCGGCTTAATCGATACGAAAGTCTTGCCGACCTGAACATATGGCCCAAACCGGCCGACATTGGCCTTTATCTCTTGACCATCGTCAGTTTTGCCCACGGTTCTAGGCAGCTTAAACATTTCCAAGGCTTGTTCTAGGGTCACGTCCTCGAGCTCAACGCCTTCTGGCATGGGCGCGAAGTCGGGTTTGTCTTCGGATTCAGTTTCGCCTTTTTGCAGCATCGGGCCGTAACGGCCGTAACGGGCTACTATAGGCTTGCCGGTTTCGGGGTCTTTGCCTAATGTCCTAGCCTGGCTAGTCTCCTCTCGGCTGACGTTTTCGGCGCTGCCGATTAGCGGGTGGAAATCTTTATAAAAATCTTTGAGCATAGCCGTCCACTCTTGCTTGCCCTCGGCAATGTGGTCGAAGTCTTCCTCGACATGAGCCGTAAAGTCATAATCCACAATCGCGCCGAAGTGCTTGACCAAAAAATCAGTCGTGACGTCGGCAACATAGGTTGGGGTCAGCTTGCCTTTGTCTGAGCCATAGCGCTCGGTTTCCTCGAAACTTTCTACTTTTGACTTTCTACTTTTGACTTGAAAGATCTTGATCTTTCGTTCTTCACCGTCCAGTTCGCCTTTTGTGACGTATTCCCTGGCCTGGATAGTGCTGATTGTTGGCGCGTAGGTACTGGGTCGGCCAATGCCTAGCTCTTCGAGCTTCTTAACCAAGCTAGCTTCAGAGTAGCGAGCCAGCGGTTTATTAAATGTCTCAGTAGCTGTGATTTCCTTGGTTTCCAGCGTTTGGCCTTGTTTGACGTCGGGCAGTATGATGTCGTCCTTGCCGCCGCCGTAAACTCGCAAGAATCCGTCAAATTTGAGTACCTCGCCCTTGCCTACAAATACCTCTTCTCGATTGCTGATTGCTATATTTATTTCGGTGCGGTCGATCTCGGCTGGCGCCATCTGGCTAGCCAAAGCCCGCTGCCAAATCAGCTGATAGAGTTTCTGCTGTTGGTCGTCGGCGCCGGTTGAGAGTTTACGAAAATCTGTCGGACGGATGGCTTCGTGGGCTTCCTGGGCTGAAGCGTTCTTGGTCTTGAACTGCCGGCGATGGTGATATTTAGCGCCAAATTCTTTCAAAATATAATCCTCAGCGGCTTTAATAGCTAGCCCTGATAGAGTTGTGCTGTCGGTACGCATATAAGTTATGTGGCCGCTTTCATACAAACGTTGAGCCAGGGTCATGGTTATGCGGACGCCGTAACCTAGCCGGCGGGCAGCTTCCTGTTGCAAACTGCTGGTTGTAAATGGCACGCTTGGATTGCGAGTACCTGGCTTCTTATCAATTGAAGTAACTGTAAATGTAGCGTCTTTGGCTGATTCTAGGAATGTTAACGCAGCCTTATCGGTGTCTAGGCGCGTATTAAGGTCGGCTGGTAATTCATCCTTGCCCGCCATAAATATGCCGGTGACCTTATAATTGCTGGTGGCATTAAACTCTTTGATTTCGCGTTCACGCTCCACGATTAGCCGGACGGCTACCGATTGGACGCGGCCGGCACTGAGGCCCGGACGGACCTTTTTCCAAAGCACGGGGCTAAGTTCATAGCCGACCAGGCGGTCTAGGACTCGCCTGGCCTGCTGGGCGTTGACCAGGTTAATATCGACTGTCCGCGGATTTTTAACAGCGTTATCAATGGCAGACTTGGTAATTTCATGGAAGACAATCCGCTTAGTATTTTCAGGCTTCAGCCCTAGGGCGTGGCAGAGGTGCCAGGCTATGGCTTCGCCTTCGCGGTCTTCGTCGCTTGCCAGCCAAACTTCACTGCCTTTGGCAGCTTTTTTGAGCTCGGCTACAACCTTTTTCTTGTCTGAGCTAACGGCGTAGGTCGGCTTAAAGTCATGCTCGATATCGATGTTTAAACCTTTTTTCGGCAAATCGCGGATATGACCAAAACTACTCTTGACCGAGTAGTCTTTGCCGAGGAACTTTTCGATGGTCTTAGCTTTCGCCGGGGATTCTACAATTACAAGGTTTTTCGCCATAAGCAGTATTACTAGTTTACATATTAATTAGGTGACAGCAAGCAAGACTACGTGCAATTGACTGAAAAAGCAAATTTTCGCTATTTAGACGGTTTCGAAGACAGGTGCCAGCCGAAGCAGTCTGGACAGCGGTAAACGCGTCGCGGTTTGTTGAGCGCCTTAGTCGGGTTGATCTTTTTCAAAGCTGCCTGAGCAGCAGCGTCACTACTAAAGCGGGTTTTTGACTTGCAGTTTGGGCGCGATGTACCGAATAATGACATACCCTTATTGTAGCCTACGTTTTGGTTCGGACTACCGAAGGCTCCAATGCCCTGCGCCCAGAGAATAAATTTTGCCAGTAATCTCCAGCATTGTTAAAGTCTGGTTAAAGTTGGCTGGATCTAATTTACTCGTGCTTAATAACTCGCTGGCGTCAGTAATTCCCTGCTTGAGCAGATCCAGTAGCACTGTTTCTTCGGCGTTACTGCCAAACAGCGCTGTTTGCTGCTTTTCATCGGATAATCCTAGGGCTAAGAATATGTCAGCCGAAGTCGTGACGGCCAGTGCGCCAGTCTTGATAAGGTTGTTCGTACCTTCGCTTAAGGGAGAATTAATATTCCCGGGCACGGCCATAACAGCCTTGCCCTGCTCCAGGGCAAAATTAGCCGTATGCATGGTGCCGCTTTTGGCCGCGGCTTCGGTAATGAGCACACCGTCGCTTATACCTGAGACTAACCTGTTACGAGCAATAAAATTCGATGGAATAGGCGCCAACCCCTCTGGGTATTCGCTGATAATTGCGCCTCCACTGTCTAGGATTCTCTTTGCGATATGGAAGTTTGTGCTGGGAGTAATGATGTCTAGGCCGCTGGCCAGTACTGCCAGTGTAAGGCCTTTAGCCTCTAATGCAGCCTGGTGGGCCAGCCCATCTACACCAAGCGCCAGACCGCTGACAATGACTACACCCTTGCTGGCAACTTCCCTAGCCAACTGAGATGTAACTAGTTTGCCGTATGGTGTGACTTTGCGGCTGCCCACAACTGCCAGGCGCGGTTTTTCTAGTAACGGCGCTAGGTTGCCTAAGACGTAAATTTCCTTCGGTGGACTGGGAATATCTCGCAGGACTTCTGGAAATCCGGGGTCTTTAAGCGTTAGCTTCTTGACATTGCTCATGAAAGATATTTTAGTATTGACATAACGACACTTTTTTGCTAGAATTGCAATCCGTAAGTCCCTCACCTTTTATGGTTAACGTGTTCTATCGATTTAACCCAGAGGTGTGACCCTAAAAGGTGAGGGATACTTATGTACCTTACATTTTATTCTAGCAGTATTGTTTTATTGTTAGAACAAATTGTTAGATTGTTTTAGAGTAAGAACCCATCTTAGGATGTTTTTCTGCTACAAACTCCTTCTGACGGCACATTTTGCCAGTTTCGTTCGTCAACGTAACTATAGTTACGCTTCCTTACGAGAACCGTCAAACTGTACTCCTCAGCAGGATTTTCGCAACTAAAAACACCCTAAGATGGGTTCTAGCCAATTAAGTTGTTACCCTCCACTTTTTTTGCTTCCAAAGTTTTATAACAGAGGAGCTCTAAAACATACTAACCCCTTTAACTAACCCTTGTCAGGGAGTTTTCTCCAGGGCAGGATCCCCATTTCAAAGTGAATATCCAATATGGCCTTTCGGGGCCGGCGCGAATCTTTAAGGAGTTTTGGATCTCGACGCTTCACTGGGGTGGGTTGAAGGGTGTACCTATGGCATGTAACCGTGTTTTACACGATGTGTGACGTGCCATGAAATGAGTCTCCAGCGGTGCCCACCCCCTCTGGAGGCTCTTTTTTGTGGTGCCCAGCCGCATTCTGTGGCCGTGAAACTTTCATACTTTCAACAAATTGAAAATCTGAAAGATTTCCTTGCGAACTGCCACTGGCAGCTCTCACCCTCCGTAGGCTCTTTTTATGTATAATAAAATCATGGAATTTGACCTTGAGAGACGTGTTTTTAGGCCTACTGAAGAAGAAGATCGGCTTATTAAGTCAGGCGAAGTGCCAGAAGATCAAGCAGATAAACTATTAGGTGTAATAGCTGCTAAATTTGATCAAGTAGTAGATATTGACATAAGTGAATTTCCTGCAGGCTCTCGTAGAAGAGAAATGCAAGCTTTACAATTTAGAAATCTAAATCTATTAGACGAAATGAGAGATGTAGTATTGCCGATTGCAGGTGGTCATGGGGTTGCAGAAGTTGAAGAATTTCTGCGCAGCCAAACCGAGTAACTCATACGATGAAGCTGCGGGTTTCGGATGGCAGCTCGCCTTGATAGACAAATTCGGTTAGGAGGCTCACTACTTCCGCTGTTAAGGGCTTCATGTGTTCTCTCTCCTGCTTGCTAAATTTAGCCAATACAAAATCAGTCGCTTCCATCGGTGTCTCGGCCTTGATGCCAATCCGGACGCGGCCAAACTTTTCTCCCATATGCTGAATCACGGACTTTAGGCCGTTATGGCCAGCGGCTGAGCCGCCGAAGCGGCTGCGGATCTGCCCGAATGGTATATCCAATTCATCGTGGACGACCACGATTTGGCTGTCAGGGATCTTATAAAAATTAGCCACTGCACTTACGGCTTCACCGCTGAGGTTTACATATGTTGTTGGCTTAATTAAGATCACGCGATTACTGCCAAGTGTCTTGCTTGTGATCAGACTTTTGAGGTCCTTTTTCTCTGACCATTTATCGAATTCGTGGGTTGCCGCGAAAGCGTCAACTACCCTAAAGCCGACGTTATGCCGAGTGCCATCGTATTTTTTGCCCTTATTGCCTAAGCCAACAATTAACACGGTTTTTTCCTGTCCAAGACTGTAGAGGGGCTGCTGTTCGCTGCTTCTGAAGGGATTCCTTTGAAATAGAGCCATAATCTTCCAGTATCGCTTACTCGGTTGTCGCAATCAAATTATCATTCCTCAGACGATCGTCAGTTTTATGATAAAGTATAGTGAAAGTTAGCTTATGCCATTGCGAACTAAAACATCACTAGTGATTGATCAGCTACTAAAACTCATTGCTGTTGCCGGTGCTGCTGGGGTGACAGTTGCTGCCCCAAATAGCGCCCAGGCCCTTGAAAAGCCACTAGGCAAAATTATCAAAAGGCTAGATCGATCGCTTGATAGTCGTAAGATTGCTTATTACGCAAAACGAATTGATGTAGTCGAGGTAATTGAAGATGGCGGGAATGGCTATCGAATTCAGCTTACAAACAAAGGACAAAAACGAGCAGTTAAGTCGACATTCGACGACCTACAAGTGCCTAGGCAAAAACATTGGGACCGGCGCTGGCGCCTAGTGGTATTTGATATTCCAGAACAACATAAAGCTAGCCGCCAGTTTTTAAGTGAAAAATTAAAAACCATGGGCTTTTACATGCTTCAACGCAGCTTATGGATTCACCCCTTTCCCTGCTTAGAGCAAATTTCTTTGATCAAGCATGTTTTACCAGAGCTTGAAACTTTTATTGTTCTGCTGGAAACTGACAATATTGATCAGCACAATAACCTCGTTAAGCATTTTGCGAAAATATTGCCGCTATAATTTATCATAAAACTGACGATCGTCGGATTTATGATAAAACTATATGTGCTGAAACCAGAGGAGTTTTACTTTAGTACTGGTTTTTTGGACTGCGCTCTTGCAGTTTGCGGCGGCGGAGGTCTTTGTTGCGTTCTTTGGTTGGGCTGGCGCCGTGTTTGTGGGTGTCGTGTTTCTCGAAAAACCAGAAGCGGATCGGCGTGCCGTTAAAGCCGTATTTGAGCCGTAGTTCCTTCTCCATGTAGCGTTTATAGCTCCAGTGCAGGAATTTGGTGTGGGCGCCGTAAACTTTGAAGTTCGTCGGGTTGTCTTCCTCCTGGACGATGTAATTGAGTTTTGGCTGGCGGTTCTTGAGTCCGGCTGGCGGATGGGCATCTGTGACTTGGTGCAGCCAGCGGTTGAGCTCGGTCGTTTTGATGCGTGTTTCGCGGGCTCTGACGATATCAAGCACTAAATCATAGATTTTCGTGACGTTTTGCCCGGTAACCGCGCTGGTGAAAATTAACGGCGCCCATGGCACGAAAGCATAATTGTGTTTGATTTGCGGAGCCAGGCTATCACGAGTAAACGGGTCTTTATCGACGGAGTCCCATTTGCTGACAACTAGGATAAGTCCTTTTCCGGCTTCTTTGATCATGCCGGCGATTTTTTGGTCCAGAGCGACGTTTAACTCGTTGGCGTCCATCAGCAGCAGTGTCACGTCGGCCTGCTCAATAGCGCTCAGGCTGCGAATAACCGAGAAGCGCTCTATGCCCTTCTCTATCTTGCCGGAGCGGCGGATGCCGGCAGTGTCCATCAGCTCGATTTCCTTGCCTTCGTACTTAATCACGGCCCGGTTGATGTCGCGCGTAGTTCCTGCCCGGTCAGCTACAATCGCCTGCTGTTTTTGAGCTAGACTATTAAATAAAGCTGACTTACCAACGTTAGGCCGGCCAAGGATAGCCAGATGTATTCGGTCGTCGTCTTCTGCCTGCGTGGCTCTTGGGATTTGCTCTACGAGAGTGTCTAATAATTCTTCGATACCGTTACTTTGGGTTGTGCTGGTTAGCAAGATCGGCTTGATGCCCAGTCGCTGGTAGTCCCCGGGTATAGCCTTCGGCTTTTTATCAGCTTTGTTAACTACTAAGAATACTGGTTTACGGCTTTTGAGAGCCAAGGTAGCAACCCGACGGTCTTCTTCGGTAATAATGACATTGGCTTCAATAACGACCCATATAACGTCAGCGCTATCTGCCGCCTGTAAAATTTGTTCCTGGATCGTAAATTCAAACTCGTCTTCAGCATCTTTCATCCCGGCTGTGTCGACGAGCCAGAAATGCTGGCCTTTGTGTTCAGCCTTGGCGGTTATGCTGTCGCGAGTTGTACCAGCTTCCCGTGCCACAATAGCCTCCCGCCTATCCAAAACCGCATTGAACAAACTGGACTTGCCCACATTTGCCCTACCCACTATCGCGACGATCGGAAGCTTTTTATTACTCATAATGTCTATGTAACTATAGCGTTTTTGCCGTCAAACAGCCATCATTCCCCTTCTTAGGCCTATTGTCTGATAGTAAGATCGCTAATGACGTGGTTCCAAACTTTGACCACATGATTGTCTAGCCGGCTGCCGTCTATATGTACTTTTGGTACTGCGCCGAACTCACGAGCTTCATGTCTTTCGAGCTGAACCACTTCTCTCCACTCTGGTCTATCACGAGCTTCGCGGTAGATGTACGTGGCGTTTCCATAAACCGGGCTCTCAACTACCGCTACCGCAAAGGGCTGCTCTGGCAACCGAACTTCTAGTACAAAAAACGGCAGAACTTGCCAACTGGCGTGCTTGGTCCGAATGAGTGAAACCTCTAGGTCCTGATTGCTAAATTGGTCACGCAACTCAATAAGTTTGGTAATACGCCCCCATTCAATAATCGGCAGGTCTATTTCGCCAATGACTCTTATGTAATCTTCTTGGACGTCTCCGGCGTTACTACCTGGCGGGAAAACTTTGATATCTTCATAATCAGCCTGCCGAATAGCTTCGACGGGGGGTGCGGGAACTGGCAGAATCGGTGTATCTTCCTCTGGCTCGTCAGTGCCTGATGCCTCTGCTGATTTGCCTTCTAAGGCCACAAGGTACTCTATGATAAAGTCCGAAAACTGCTCAAAGGCGGGATCTTCAAAGAAACCCGACTCTATTAGCTCATCAAGTAGATTCATCATATTTAGCAGTTTGCTGCCCACGGGTTGGCCAAGAAACTCTAATTCAAACGATAATTCTCGAAGTCTTGCGGCGTCCTCAACATAACTATTTGCTAACAGTTCGGTCGAAGCATTCTGACCCGTTCGCTCCCGGTAAACGCCTAACAATAAGCCTGTAAAGGCGCGCAAGGTTTCGGCCGAAACTGGTTCGTGCTCGCTCAAACCGTCACTAATCTTCTTGGCAAGTGGGATAAGTTCCGAATGCCTATGCCTGAGCTGGCTGTTACTTAAGGTATACACACTATCAAGTGCTTGGAATTCTTCCAGTCGAACTTCGATCTCTGGTGCCAATTCCTCGAGCTGTTGCTTTTCATTCCGCCTGTGAATTTGCAGATCTATGCTAGGAAGTAATTTTTCTGCTATAAGTTCATGGTGAGCTTCTATTCCTAGGCTGTCAACTTCATGTTTAAACCACGTTGCAAGTTCGATCTTGGCACTGTCAAAAAGTCGCGCCAGCCCCCAAAAATGCTCCTTTTCACTTTCATCATCTGTCTGATGAAGGTTGTTGTTTACGAGACTCGCCATAGCGTTGAAGGCGTCAGTAAATGAATTAGCGCCTTCTGCTACTAGATTACTAACTGCCTCTTTGCGGACTATATTACTGTCTTTGCGAAGGATGCTGGCTCGTTCCGGCATTTCTTGCAAGAACGCTTCGTCTAAAGTTAGGTATCGGTATATGTATCCAAGCTGAGCCAGCCGGTCCATCGCCCGGCTGAACTGACGGGCCGGAATATTCATAATACGGCCTTTGCCGTGGGCATTATGCAACATCCTAATGTGGCTCGTGATTTCTTCGTTAGAGTTACGAGCACTTTCTATAAACCAATTGGTTTCATGGTACAACCCGTAAGGCGAAGCAACAACTTCTTTAGCTATTTCACCATCACCAAGCTTGCCAGCGGCCTTTATGACAGCTTCCAGTTTGAAGATCTTGAGGATTTCACTAAATACTAAGAGCTTAGCTGGACTTAAGTCTAGCTGCGGGCTAACTGACTCCCTGGCTGCAGCAAAGTTTGCTAATACTATCGGGTCAAGGTCCCCAGACGGTATTTCTTTAAACATCTGTTGCAATCGATCTTCGGTGGTATGTGCTGGTTGGGCAATCTGGCTTAGTTGTCTTAGTTTGTCTATTGGTATAGGGTTTGGCTCCTCGGCAAGGCTGCGATCGCAGAATGCAACGAGCTCATGGGTCTTTGGCAGGAATGGGTCGAACTTTCTCTTATAACTTCGGCTGTGCGGTTCGGTGCCAACATTTGTAAAAACAAGCCCGTTTATGCTTCGTTTAAAAAAGGTGCGTGGTTTGTCGTCGCCGTCTCCATCTCCATGTTTTTCCAACTGGTCTAGCTCTTTAAACAATCCGCTGGCTTGGACGAGTTGTGTGGCCAAATCAGGGTTATCGACAATTTCACCAACCGTTTGATTAACCACAGCCTGTGTGAGCGGAGCCTGGTCTGTTTCGCCTGCAATCGGCTCGGCCAGTTCATGAATAGAGCCGATTATGCCAGTAATTCGTTCTTCTAGCTCGTTCGCGATGCCTTGAAGCTCAGCCGCGACGTTTCCGTCTTGCTGCCGCAGTGTTTCAAAGCCAGCCTGGCCACCGATTCGAATAGTAGTGTGAGGATCCATATATTAATATTTTAACACTTATATGCTAATTATTCAACAAGACTTTGTGATAAGTCTCATCACTCTGCAAGAATTGGGATTTTCCCACGCTTGCCCGCCCCACAATAGCCACAATCGGTAACTTTTTTATTTACCATAATTAACAGAGATAAACTTTGTTGACAATAGATGTAAAATGTATAAAAATAGTACAAGTAACCATAATTATGATGCATTTTGCTCAACCCGAAGGCTTGCCCGAACCTCATGCAGCGAGGCCTTTTTTTGATGATCTGACGAAGGAAAGGTCCAGAATTGTAGCTCACGTTGCTCTAGGATTGACTAATAAACAAATCAAAGAGACAACCTGCCGATCATTTCATACTGTAAAAAACAGCCAGCAACAAGCAGCAGCGTCTATGGGTGTACGCGGTGATCGCATAAGCCTCACAGCCTTAGCGCACGCCTCGGGCTGGTACCAGGAAGTGGGCAACGACTTTATAGATACTAAGCCGCGCTATAACTCTGCTCGATTTGAAAGAGGCCTTAGTCGGCTAACCAAGGGGCAATTTGCGGTCCTCGAACTTAGAGTGTCAGGTATGACGATTGAAGAAGAAGCTGTAGCTCTAGGAATAGCTCCAAAAACAGTTCGCAATCGCTATCAAGACATTATAATCCGGTTTGATCAGGCCTCGGCCGAACCGGGGCCATTGTCTATGCACGCCATAGTGTCTGGTGTTTGGCTGGATGGGCTTATAGAAGTTGCACCAGCTATAGACTTACCAAATATTAGTCGAGTGGCTTGAATTTGCCAGTTTTTAAGATATCGAGTGAGAATCTGCCGAAATGGGTGCGGTGGAGTTTGACGACGTTGTAGCCTAGGGCTTCAAATGTGCGTCGGATTTGGCGGTTACGGCCCTCGGATAAGGTAACTTGAAAATTGAAACTAGGAACTTGTGTTTTTGCCAGTTTCCCGTTGCCAGTTTCCAGACTCTTAAGCTCTAATTTGCTAGGGCGGGAGTCTCCAATATCAATTCCCTGACCAGTAATTCGCTGAAAATCAGCACTAGATAAAAGCTTATTGAGAGCAATTTTATACTTCTTCACCTTTTCGAACTTTGGGTGCGTCAGTTGTTGAGCCAACTGGCCGTCGTTAGTCATTAGCAATAATCCTGAAGAATCTTTGTCTAGGCGGCCAACTGGCTTGAGGTGGTGCAAGCTTTCTGGTAATAAATCATAGATGGTCTTGCTGCCCTGTCCATCCCGCGAACTGACGTAGCCGACGGGCTTATTGAGCATAATTGTCTGGGTATTGACAGGGGGTGTAATAGCCCTGTTGTCAAGGGTCACGACGTCGCTTGTGGCGGGTGTCTGCCCTAGCTCAGCAATTCGGCCATTTACCCGAACGCGGCTAGCTTCAATCGCAGCATCCGCTGCTCGCCGGCTCATACCCGTAGCCAATGCTACAAATTTATTAAGTCTCATCTGACTAGAGTACATAGTACAAAGTATTTAGTACATGGCTATCGGACTAATTCTTAGTACTCCGCACCGAGTACTCGGTATTTATAGGGCGATATTGTTTGGATCGGTATGGTCATCCGGACTACTAACGGGTGTTTCTGGGGATGGAGTGATAACCGTGTTGGGCGCAGACGTGGACGCGGCTTCCTTGGCTTCTTCTTTCTTCAGCAAATCATCTAGGTTCGTACCTGGGGAGGCTATGTCATTAATCGGCTTGAGCTTAAGCTCTCTATGCCCGTCGCTGGCTGGTGGAGGGCTGGCGGCAGTTGGGGCGACATCTTTTGGAGTATTTTCAGCGGTCCCGTCAGCGCCTTTTTTGTCCATGATGTCGTTGACGGCTACTGCTAGTTTGTCGGCGTTATTGGCCGCAACGTTAGTAGGGTCAACTGAATTTGTAGCTTCTACCGGCGCTTCTGGAGTCGAGGTCGGACTTTTATCAATAAAAGATTTAATCTGGGCATGGACTTCGGCTTCTTCTTCCTTGCTTGGCTGGCTCAAAGCAGCTGGTGCGGCCGATGATGGAGGCGGTGCAGTCGGTTCGATCACCGATGCCGAGCCAGGCCCTGTCGCGTCGTCGCTAGGGCTTGTCACCGGTATGGCTGTGGTACTGGACGCAGTTGGGGGATCTATGACTGGTGTTGTGGCAGCCGGTTTGTCGTCGGAGTCGGAGGCGGCAATTGGTTTATCATCTGCTGGTGATGGGGCTGGAGCCGCCGGCGAACTGCCGCCTGGACTGCCTTCGGCTAAGACTTCACGGGCAACTTTGGCAACATCTTCCAGGGTAACTTGGGATTTCACTAGGTACCTATCAGC
>CAYXCB010000009.1:0-24678 GCA_964463635.1 uncultured Candidatus Saccharibacteria bacterium | reverse complement strand
GGTTTAAAGAAGGCAATAACGGCTTTGGCGAAACTGGCGGTAACAACCCGGCCCCGTGGCGAGCCCACTTGTCTATAGTTTATGATTCCATCGACCCGGAGATGGTAATAGCTTCAATCGGCGACTACGGCGGCGAGTCCCAGCAATTTGCCGTCAAAGGCAATACCCCGGACCCAGCTAAAATCGGCCAAGGTGAACTGGTCAAATATGAGCTAGTCCAGATAGATCATTACCGTACCTCTACAAACCAGTCGTGGGATAGGATGCGCCCATACAATGACCTAAAAGGTCGCCCCGGGTCGCAGGTCAAAGGCGTGGCATTAGTTCAGCTGATCGCTCCGCGCAAACTCAAGTTCCAGGCCTTCCCAGGTAAAACAGCCGCCCAAGTCACTGGCTTTGATAACAACGCCATCATCTACGAACGCTAAAGCCAGCAACGCCCAGAAAGCAGGCTATAATATACCTATGACACCGGCGGAGAAGATTGATCAGAAGATAGCTAGTTTCCCGGATTGGCGCGGCGGCATGCTGGCTAAATTGCGGAAACTAGTTAATGAGGCCGATCCTGAGCTCAAAGAGGATTGGAAATGGGATACGGCCGTCTGGGGTAAAAACAGCATGGTTTGCGCCATTGGCGCCTTCAAAAATCATGTCAAACTGAACTTATTCAAAGGCTGGCAGCTCAAGGACGAACACAAACTCATCAATTCTGGTTTTGATTCCAAAGGCCACCGAGCAATAGACTTCTATGAAGGCGGCGTAATAAATGAAACTGCTATTAAGGATTTAGTCCAAGAAGCTGTAGAATTAAATAGTAAGTAAAAGGAGCTCGCCATGCAGAAAATAACACCGTGCCTGTGGTTCGACAAAAACGCCGAAGAAGCTATGAACTACTACACATCAGTATTCAAAAATTCTAAGATCGTCAGCATTATGCGCTACCCCGATGGGCCTTTAGAGGAGCCAATGAAAGGCATGGAGGGCAAGGTGCTAACGGGAATTTTCGAGCTCGAGGGCCAGCAATTTATGTGCCTGGATGGCGGTCCGATATTTAAATTCAATGAAGCGATCTCATTTCAAGTCGAGTGCGCAGATCAGGAAGAAGTAGATTATTACTGGGAAAAACTCTCAGCCGTTCCAGAATCTGAACAGTGCGGCTGGTGCAAAGATAAGTTTAGTGTCTCATGGCAAATCGTTCCAAAGCAGCTCGGTGAGCTCCTGAACGACCCCGACAAGGAAAAAGCCGATCGAGTACTGCAAGCCATGCTGCAGATGCATAAAATCGACATCGCCGGCCTCCAGGCCGCTTACGACGGTAAATAGTCTAAAGTTCGGGAAATTCTACGCCGGCTTGCCGAAGTAATTCAGAGATGATCGGGTCATCTACCACCGAATTGTAAAAAGCACGAACCATATCAGCTGTGATTATTCTACTCAGTTCCTCGGGGCTAAGTTTTGTTGGCAGGCCGGGGGTATCATAAAAACGGGCTAAGTCTTTGCCTGATACATATGGATCATTTTCAAGATTTGATTGATGATTAGGCATTATTTAATAAGAATACCAAAATTGGCTGAGTATCGTTGACAATGTTAGGATCATAGTACTGTCCAGCCCCGTTACATTTAAGCTCATGGCTAATTGTTCGGTATAGGGTACATTTAATATATGGAAATATTGCGTTATAAAAGATCAACGGCAATTGTTACCGCTGCTTTATCGGCCGCTGCGTTAACAGGCTGTTCTATCGACAGCTATTTGACAGATCCTTCAAACGTTCAATGTAATGGAAAGCGCACGACAGCTGACCTTGAAGGTAATGGTATGGCAACCTTCATTGTTCATGGAGGCGAAGATGGCGACGTTGCAACAGTGAAGGTGCGACGCAGTGAAGAGGGGGCAAGTGTAGCAGTAAGCGGTGATGTTACTGGTCCGCCACAGCAATTAGAGTCTGACGGATTTACGAAGCCAACTCCTGTTGTCGATGGTGCAGAACTAAGTACATTTGGCGCTGGCGGTGCCTGGGTAATAGACGTTCGCAACGACAGCGTCGTCATACAAGGCACATGTGACGGTATGTAGCTTCGTTCGAGTGTTCCACTTAATAATTTAAATTGGCTTCGGGACTAGGACTCGAACCTAGATTGCTGGGACCAGAACCCAGTGTCCTACCATTAGACGATCCCGAATAACAGATTAGGATTATACAAGATAGGTAACAGATTAGCCAGCCTTGTTTGAGCATGCACAAGGACGGACCCGGTGCATGAAATCAGAAGAGGTTGAGGTTTTGGATGTCGTCGGGGAGGAAGCCTCTGGGGTGTTTGAAGCCGGCTTCCCATTTGGTGCCTTTGGCGTAACCCAGGTCTTTCATGAGTTTAGTCGGCGCATTGCGCAAATGCAGGGGCACTGGCAGGTCGGGATGCTCACGGGCTGCACTGATAGCTTTATTCATGGCGTTGGCGACAACGCGTGACTTCTCGCATTTGGCGAGCACCGTCGCGCAGTGGAACAGATTGTATTGGCACTCTGGCATGCCGATGCGTTCGACGGCTTGAAAGGTAGCTACTGCTAAATTCAGGGCTGGAGAAGCGGCGATACCGACGTCTTCCGATGCAAAGACAACCATCCGCCTGGCAATAAACTTCGGGTCTTCACCGGCTTGCAGCATCCGCGCCATGTAATAAAGTGCAGCATTGGCATCGCTACCGCGCATTGATTTTATAAAAGCGCTGATGATGTTGTAGTGCATTTCGCCACCTTTGTCGTAACCTGGCACACGCTTCTGAGCCGCTGTCGTAACGACATCTTCGGTAATAGGCCCTTTCGCCAGCTGCAAAGCCAGTTCTAGATTGCCTAAGGCTATTCGGGCATCACCACCGGATAATTCTGCTAGCAAATCAATACTTTTAGCCGGCAGGCGTTTAGCAGACAGCTTTTCTGACTTGGCCGCTTTTTTGAGAATCTTAACAATCTCATCTTTGCTCAATGGCTGCAGGACTAGCACCCGACTGCGGCTAAGTAACGGCGTAATGACTTCAAAGCTAGGGTTTTCAGTCGTGGCGCCAATTAGGATAATTGTGCCTTGCTCGACGTGGGGCAGGAAAGCATCCTGCTGGGCTTTATTGAAGCGGTGGATCTCGTCAACAAACAAAATCGTCTGCATGCCCAGACGCTGGTTGGCTTCGGCGTCGACAACAACTCGCTGGACATCGGCTTTGCCGGACGTGACCGCACTAAGCTCGATAAACTCGGCGCCAGTTTCGCGGGCGATAATTCGGGCTAAAGTTGTCTTGCCGCTGCCTGGCGGTCCCCAGAGGATTAGACTGGTAGGCTGTTTCTTGTTGACAATTTCACGGATAATCTGACCCGACTCCAATAAATGTTCTTGGCCAACAACATCGGCCAGTCCCTCTGGCCGCATCCGTTCAGCTAATGGTTTCTCGGGCATAAAAACTTAGCGTAAATAGTAAGTAACACTTACAGAGTAAGTAAATTCATTTTCACCAGGCTGGATTCCCAGTTTGGTGGTGGCCGTATCTTCGGCAATTCCTCTGGCATTGAGCGGTAGGATGTCATTGCCAAAACCTAAGCCGTCTTGGACAGATTTAACTTTGCCAATCTTGAAGCCTAAGTTTTCGGCTGATTGCTCGGCTTTAGCCCGGGCTTCTTTGGTGGCTTCGTCACGGGCTTTACTCTCTAGCTCGCGCCGTTTAGTGTCACTGAAAGTAGCTTGTGGGGAAATAGCACCAGTCGGTGTGGTCGTGACCAAATAGTCTTGGACCTTTTGGGCCAGCTCACGGTTGCCAATGGTGACGGTCAACTGCAATGTATAGGTGAGCACAGGGCTGGAAGTGTCGGAGTAGTATGGGAAATCATAGCCGCTGGAATTGGTCTTGATATCCTTATCCGCCACGCCAAGTTCTTTGAGCTTGGCAACTACTTCATCGCTTTTCTTGGACACTTCGGCGAGCGCCGCTGCTTTATCAGCGTTTTTGAAATCATAAGTCGGGTAGAAGACAAATTCGTCCGGTTCAGCTGTCAGGCGCGCTTCACCAGTGACGTCAATCGTTCTCGTGCTATCAGTTGGCGACCATGGTTTCCAGATTAGTAACATGGCAACAATGGTAACTGCAAGCAAAAACGTTATCAGCCTGAGGTCGAATGAAAAATTAAGGTGTTGCCGCTGTTCAACAAGGGTAGTTTTTGCCATAGCCTTATCTCCAATTACTCACATAGTCTGTCGCTATTTCCAAAAAAAGTAAATAGCTCGCATAACCTGTATTGCCAACTATTGACGCTTATGTTATAATGTAAAGAGAAAGAGCGCTCAGGAACTGAGCTGCTTTTAATTTTAAAGGCTCTATGACCCAAGACCCAACCAAGATCAGAAACATCGCTATTATCGCGCACGTTGACCATGGCAAGACCACGCTTGTCGATGGGTTGCTTAAGCAGTCCCAAACTTTTAGGGGCAATCAGGCAGAAATGACCCAGGATCTGATCATGGATAGCGGCGACCAGGAGCGTGAGCGCGGCATAACAATTACCGCTAAAGTCACGGCAGTCCAGCACGGCGACTACCGTATAAACATTATTGACACCCCAGGACATGCTGATTTCTCCGGCGAAGTCGAACGGACGCTCAATATGGCCGATGGCTGTATCCTAATCGTTGACGCCCAGGAAGGGCCGATGCCGCAGACCAAATTTGTTCTCGTCAAGGCTCTGGCGTCCGAATTAAAGCCGATCGTTATTATCAACAAGATCGACAAAGCCGGATCCAGGATAAAAGAAGTCGAAAATGAAATAGCTGACCTGTTCCTGGAACTGGCCGTCCACGAAGACCAGCTGCATTACCCAGTTTATTACGCTATTAGTCGAGCCGGCAAAGCTTGGGCGCAGCCGCCAGCTGATAAAGAGCAAGAAACTGATCTCAGCGTCATATTCGAGTCGATTATTAACGAAATTCCAGCGCCTAAAGTCGAACAAGACAAGCCGTTCCAGATGTTGATTACGGCGTTAGCCTGGGATAACTTCAAGGGCAAGTACGCAATTGGACGCATCAGCCGCGGCCAGGTGAAACCGGGCGACCAGGTGGCTTTATGCAAAAAGGATGGCTCAGTCGCTAAGGCTAGAGTTGATGGCGTGTATATGAGCCAGGGTATCAGCCGTTTTGAAGTGCCGCTGGGAGTAGCCGGTGACATCATACAACTGACTGGAATCACCGATGTCCAAATCGGCGAGACACTGGCTGATGCCGCTAACCCGGAAGCCTTGCCGGTTTTAGAAGTTGAAGCACCGACGCTGCAAATCTACCTCGGACCGAACACTAGCCCGTTTAAAGGCACCGAAGGTGAGTTTTCGACCAGCCGGCAGATCGGTGAGCGTTTGCAGAAGGAGCTTGAAACAAATGTGGGTCTACGCGTAAGCGAAGAAGGCATCGGTTTTCTGGTTTCTGGCCGCGGCGAGCTGCACTTGAGCGTCCTGATAGAAACTATGCGCCGCGAGGGCTTTGAATTTGAAGTTGGGAGGCCTCAAGTGGTGTTCAAGGAAGAAAATGGCCAAACCCTGGAACCGGTTGAGGAGCTTCTGATTGAAGTACCGGCCGAACACGTCGGCACAGTCCAGATGGAGTTAGGCCAGCGCCGAGCGACTCTCAAAGAGCAGTTTGCTAGCCCTAAAGGTGTTACCAAGCTGGTTTATGAACTGCCAACCAGGGCTTTGCTTGGCCTGCGCAACATTATGCTGACTAATACTAAAGGCACAGCCATTATGAATAACCTGATGATAGGCTACCAGCCGCTTGGACCAAGCCTTCAGCAGCTGCGTAACGGCGTGCTGATTGCCTTTGAAGCAGGTGTAACTACGCCTTATTCACTGCAAACAGCCGAAGAGCGCGGAATTGTATTCGCCGGACCAGCCGAAAAGGTTTATGCCGGCCAAATTGTCGGCCTGAACAAGCGTCAAGAAGATATGGAGATCAATGTTTGTAAGGCTAAACATCTGACAAACATGCGCAGTTCATCCAGCGACGGCGTCGTCCAACTGACACCGCCGGTTATTTTGAGCCTGGAGCAATGCCTAGATTTTATAGAGAAAGATGAACTACTAGAAGTTACGCCCAAGTCACTACGTCTGCGCAAACTGGAACTCAACCCCAATAAACGCAAACGCCTAAACAAATAACCTGCTAGATGCTAGAGGAGGATGCTAGAGGTCCGTCCTCTAGCGTGTAGGCAAACTGCAAGAGATCGGATCTCTTGCAGACGGATAAATAAAACACCCCTGGGCGAGGGGTGTTTTTATA
Organism: uncultured Candidatus Saccharibacteria bacterium; assembly: GCA_964463635.1. GTDB lineage: Bacteria > Patescibacteriota > Saccharimonadia > Saccharimonadales > CAZARM01 > CAYXCB01. Next base: position 18,370 of record CAYXCB010000009.1, on the reverse strand, counting down.
GTTTAGGGCCTGAGTCCTACTCTGATTGGGTTGAGTAGGCGTCAATCATCTGTTGGATTTCTTCAGGAGTCGGCGTATTTGTACTAGCTTCTTTGATTGGCGAGGGCTCGCTGATACTGACGCTGTCATAGCTGAAGCTCATATCGGTACTGCCTTCGGCATTGGTAAATAGCATTCGGCGGATCATGTAATCTTTGTCATCAAACCAGACGAACTGTTCGTCAGTAGGTCGGGCAGGGTCAATGATCTGGTACTTGAAACAAGTTAAGCTGCCGCAGGCCTCTTTGCCGATTTTTTTGTAGGTAGTTCGCTCAGCTTCGGGCTTAGTTGTGTCGGTGAAGTCGACATCTATTTCGTCTTTGAAATCAGCCGGCTTGTAGTCCGGGGATGTGTACTTGGTCCACTTGCCGTCGGTTATGTCCTTGGTGTAGGTCGTGCTGCCAATGGTGATTGATTCGGCCGCAACTTTGCCGTCCGTAGAAGTCGTCACGTGGCTGCGTTCGCCGCCATCACTTTCCATAGTAATGCTCGAGGAACCGCCGGCACCGGTGCTACTCATAACAGTCGTGTATGCACCAAGGCTTGCCCAATTAGAAACGAATTTACAGAAATCATCATCGTCGATTTCCTTTTTACACTCCGTCGCTGCGGCTTGATTCGCAACACTGTCAACAGACTTATCTTTATTCATTACCCGCCAGCCGACAAAGCCGACGGCTCCTACTACCAGTACTACTAGTGCGATCATGGCAATGTGGGCCAAGCCGCGGTTATCTGAACGTAAATCCTTCATGAATTTATCCTGTTTATGCTTATTGATGTAATCATCATAGTCTGGCAATAAACCGCCGTCAATGTTAAGCGTTAGCGTATACTAAAATTAATGTCTGTGAAGCAACGTAGATCCCGGGCTAGGAAGCCGTCCAACCTTCAAATAGGTCTGGTGCTACTGTTATTCGCGTTTACAGCCATATTGGCCCGCGACGGCAACATAGCTGGCTGGGAAAGAGTGATTTTTAGGTTCCTCTACGGCTTGCCGGAGATTTTGACCCCCTTCTTCCTGCTAATCACCATGCTGGGCAGCGTTTATGTACTTCTGGGCTTAGCGCTGGTTTATTTCTTCAAACAGCACTACGAATTAGTCCGAAGGTTACTGATAACAGGGGCTTTAGCCTACGTATTAGCAGCAGTAGGCAAGAGTTTATTAGGCCGGCCGCGCCCCCTAGAGCTTTTAACAGATATAAATTATCGAGACCTGGTTCATGGGCCAGGCTTTCCATCCGGGCACGCCGCCTTGGCCACCGCGCTCGCCTTGAGCCTGGAGCCCTACATACCTCTTAAATATAGGTGGGCGGTGCCTGCCTCGATAATTGGTGTTTGTTTATCTCGTATTTATCTGGGCGTCCATGCGCCCCTGGACGTTATAGGCGGCTTTGCGCTTGGCTGGTTGGCTATGTTGTTATTTAGGCGGTTTTATCCCCTGAAACTTAATAAAAAAGACTTGAAAAAGTGGACAAGCAAGCATAAGCTGAAGGTGGAAGTGTGAGGCTTCCGTTGACCCTGAGCCTGGCTCGGGGTCCTTTTTATGTAATGGAGACAAACCTACGGTTTTTCTCATCGCGCGGGGCTTGGGCAAAGCCCAAGTCTCCGGCTGCTCTTTTCCCTTAAGACAATCCGCAGGTCTCCCCTAAAAATTTTGCTCATGCTTGCATTTCGCTTTCTAGAGTGTAAGTTGTAATTATGTCTCAGGGTATTCAGGATCCGGAATCAGAAATTACCGTTTCGGAAATATTACGTGACAGGATTTTCGAGCACCTTCCACCGCAAGCCAAATTTGTTTCTGATGGTGTTGCAGTAAAGTTTTGGCCTAATAACCATGGCGAGATGGAGCTGAAGTTAGCCTATAGTCCAGCGGATCATTTATTAGACATTGACGCAGAAGAAGGAATTTATGGCCCTGACGAAAGATTAACCGGGAAGCACATCAGAGGCTGTGAACTGGATTCAGTCACCGGACGCATTATTGTCTATGTAGAATATATGGAAACCGGTACCGATGAACGCGAGCCATTCGATAAGAAAATGGTAGATGCTGAACGGGATCTGCTGCGCTTCAATGAGAATAAGCTTATCTTCTTTCTAAAGTTATTTGAGAGCCTTTGACTCGACACTACTTCAGGCTTAGTTTAAGGTGAGCAGGTTTGGCAGAGGCCGCGGATTTCTAGTTGGTGGTCGGTGGGTTGGAAGTTTTGCGAGCTGCTCAAGCTAGTGATGGCGTTTTCGATGGCGGAATTTTCGGGCAAATTGATGATTCTACCACAGTTATTACAGGTTAAATGGTGGTGATGGTGTTGAAAAACGTCGCTTAGCTCTAATTTGGAGTGCCAGCCCAGCTTCAGTTTGTTGATAATGCCGAGTTCTTCAAAAACATTTATGTTGCGGTAGACCGTTGATTGGTTCTGACGGGGGAGCAAGGCAAGCAGCTGCGGAATGGCCAATGCATCGCGTTTTTGCAGCAAATTAAACAGATCAACTCGCTGGCGAGTGGCAAAATAGCCCTTTTTCTTCAGATATTCCTTAAACCTAGCTGTATCTGTTATCATTTCAATCCTCATCGCAATCTTACCACAAATTGCGAATAATTTGCAATTTGTAAAGTGGAAGGATTATAGTAACAGGTAATAGATCTAAAAGGATAACTACATGGCAAATTATGGACATATACTGTTTTATTCCCTAGTCGGTGGCGTCTTTTCATTAATTGGCGGCGTCTTGCTGCTAAGCCGGCAAAGTTTGGCGGAGAAACTAGCCCGCATTGCTACCCCGTTTGCAGCCGGCGCCTTGCTTGCGGCAACTTTTTTCGACCTATTGCCAGAGTCAATTGAGCATACCGCTGCGGGCGCTGCTACTCGCTGGGCGCTGGCAGGTATACTAATTTTCTTCTTCCTGGAGTATTTTCTGCACTGGTTCCACCACCATTACGAGCACGAAGACAAAGAAAAAAGTGTTACAGCCCCATTGATTATCATCGGCGACTCCATCCATAACTTTCTGGATGGTATAGCCATCGGTGCGGCGTTTTTGATTAACGTGCCTACAGGAATAGTTGCCGCAGTAGCTGTAGCAGCTCATGAGATACCCCAGGAAATCGGTGATTTTGGCCTGCTACTGAAGGCGGGCTACAAACGGCAAAATGTCGTGCTGATCAATATAGCCAGCGCCCTGATGGCCACAATTGGCGCGCTCCTAACGTTCTGGCTAGGTTCACATTCGTCGTTGCCAGTCGGGGAATTATTAGCCGTAACTGCCGGCATGTTCATCTATATCGCCGCCAGCGACCTAATTCCGGCCATTCACAATAACAACAAAGGCAAAAAATCAGCCACAGCGGTCATTTTGTTAGTAATGGGCGTACTGTTAGTCGCCGTAACGACGGAAATAGCTCACGAATATATAGAACCTGGACACGACCAAGATATTGTGTGTACCGAAGCCCCTTGCGACGAAGCCGAACACCACGAAGGAGAGCCAGGGCACGAGCGCAATGAGCCTGCTCACTAGGCTCCAGTCCTGATATTCGGTACAATAAGCGTAATGATTATTGCTGTCATCATCTTAGGGGTTTTGAATGCGGTCCTGCTATTCCTATACCTGCGCAAAGATTCTTCGGGTGATTCAGGCAGCGCGCTGATGCTGAAGCAAGATTTGACTACGTTAACCGATTCAGTTCATCAGCTCAAAGACGGCTTGCAGGCCCAGCTGACTGATCGCATGGACAAAAGTAACCAGCAAATGATGCACCAGTTCAAAGAGAGTGCTTCGATCATAAAAGACGTTACGCAAAAGCTAACTGCGCTGGAAAAGACCAATCAGCAGGTAGGCGACATTGCCGGCGAACTCAAAATGTTGCAGAACGTGCTGCAAAACCCTAAGCAGCGCGGCAATTTGGGTGAAATATACCTGGAAAGTGTGCTTGAAAATGTTCTGCCGCCAGGTATTTTCAAAATGCAATATGGCTTCAAAAACGGGGAAACGGTTGATGCCGTGATCTTCGTTGATAAAAAAGTTATACCGATCGATTCAAAGTTTTCGCTGGAAAACTATAACCGCCTAGTTGAAGCCAAAACTCCCGAGGAACGCACCCTTCATGGCGCCGAGTTCAAGAAGGATCTAAAAAACCGGATTGATGAAACCGCTAAATACATCCGTCCGCGCGAAGGCACTATGGACTTTGTATTCATGTTTATCCCCAGCGAGGCGATTTATTATGACCTGCTGATTAACAAAATCGGTATGGCCAACACTTCGTCGCGCGACCTGATCGAATACGCCTTCCGCGACAAAAAAGTCATCATTGTCAGCCCTACGACCTTGCTGGCTTATCTGCAAACCGTACTGCAAGGACTGAGAGGTATGCAGATTGAGGAACAGGCTAAAGATATCCAGGTTCGAGTTGGCCAGCTCGGCCGCCACATTGCCTCATATGATCAGTTCATGCAAAAACTGGGCGGCTCGCTGGGAACAACGGTCAACCATTACAATAATGCCCATAAAGAGCTCAAGAAAATCGACAAAGATATCGTCAAAATTGCCGACACTAATCCCAGCATAGAACCGTTATTGCTCGATCAGCCGATTGATGACGACGAGGTCGAGTGAAAATCATCGTGGTGGGCGGCGGGTTCGCCGGCGTTAAGTTAGCGCTAGAACTTGCCAACAAGCCAGGCTTCGACATTACGCTTGTTTCCCAAGGACCAAACTTTGAATACCACGGGGCGCTGTATCGCTCCGGTACCGGCCGTTCGCCGCTCGAAGTCGTGCTGCCGCTGCGTGATATATTCAAAAAAGCCAAGAACGTCGAACTAGTACTCGATCGTATAGCTGATATTGACGTTTTAAAACAGCGGGTAGTCAGCGAAACCGGCAATGTCTATGGGTATGACAAAGTCATATTTGCTATGGGCAATGTGCTCAATTACTTTGGTATCAAGGGCTTATCTGCCTACAGCCATAGCTTAGATACAATTGCTAACACCATTCGGCTGCGCCATGTTCTCACCGAATTATTTAAAGCCAGCGGTCAGCCCGTAATCGCTGTGATTGGCGCTGGTGCCTCAGGCGTGGAATTAGCTGGAGAACTGCAACACTTCGCTGGACTAGTTGCCGAGCGTTATCGGGCAGATGAAGCTAAAGCAACCGTCAAACTAGTCGAGGCCAGCAGCCGGGTTTTGCCTAGCTTAGAGCCACTAGCTTCAGAAAAAGCGTTAAAACGACTCAAAAAACTGGGGATAGACGTACAGCTCAACACTAAAGTCGTCAGCTGCGAGGATGGGATCTTGGTTTTAGATAGCGGCGATCTAAAAGTGGACCTGATAGTCTGGACGGCTGGCAGCAAAGCCGTTGAGTTTTACCACGAACGGCCAGAAATATTTCAGATTGAAAATGGCCGGGTGAAAGTTGACAAGTATCTGCAAGCTAGCGGCCAAACAGACATTTATGTGCTAGGAGACAACGCAGCTACGCCGTACAGCGGCATGGCACAGACGGCCTTGCACGACGCTAAATTCCTGGCTCGCAACCTGATTAGAGAAAGAGCCGGCAAGGATTTAGCATCGTACGCAGTCCGCAGGCCGATTTACGCTATCCCGATCGGGCCTAGATGGGCAATTTTGCAAACGCCTAAGCGAATAATTAGTGGCTACAAAGGCTGGCTAGTCCGCAGGAGGGCCGACCTGGCGATTTATCGCAACTTTGAACCTTATAAGCAAGCAATCAAGATCTGGCGCAAAGGAAATAAGTTAGCGCGATTTTGACATATATTGACAAGTGTGTTATAATGATAAGATATGAATGATGAACAAAAATCTGGCTGGACCCCTGAAGATCTAGACGTACTTATAGCTATTAGACAGCTTGAGTTTCGCAATAAGAAAAAGCCGGAAGAGCTTTTAGCAGTAGATCCTGAGGCTTGGCGAACTATTGGCCGGGTTTTAGTAGGAAAAGACTTTATGGATGAGCTTGAAGCAGATCAATTACTAGAGCAGTAGGACAAAATGAAAGATATCTTTGAAACCGACCAACCCTTAAGTCCTGAAGCAGAGGATGTATATTTCAACTTCGGATCTACACCCAATCAGTCTGCGACTGCCATGATTGCGTATCAGAGAATGATCGATGCTGGTGAATCGCATGACGAAGCAATTCGCCACATCTCAAAGTATGCCCAGCCAACTGTGACTATTGACCTGACTTTAGAAGATCAATTATTAGAGCAGCCGTCCAGCTAAAATCTGGGGCGCCGGCAGGACTGCCATCCAACGGATTAAAGTATTCATAACAGCCTGATTGTTTAACTAATTCTAGCGTAGATTCGGTGAGAGCGGCGGCATGATCGTGGAAGCCGTAGCGGCTGAGGCCGTCGATTATCATCCAGTTCATATTGACCCAGGTCGGCCCTTGCCAGTAGCCAGTCGGGTCGAACCATTCGGAGTTGAGCGGTACGCTTGGCACGGGATAATGACTGCCGAATTGATGAGTGTCTTCGAGTAGTTTTATTAGAGCTCCAGCCCTTTCCTTAGTCACGGAGCCGGCGTAAAGAGGCAGCAACGTAGCTATGCTGGGAACTTTGATCAGTCGATGCGAAACGAATTCGCGCGAATAATATTGGCTGGAATAAGGGTCCCAGAGCTGCTCCAGTGCCGATTCTGTTTTCTTCATATGCTCTACTAGCTCTGGTGAGATGTCTTCGCGAATGGTGCTAGCGATGTCTTTGAGGTGCTGGTTGGCGCGTATAAATAAGCAATTAAAGCTTAAATCTTCTATGGCGAACAGCGAGTGGGACAAAATCCGGTCGATGTCATAGTTTTTGCGGCGCAGTCGGCGCTGGGTGCTATAAAACGCTAAGGCGTCAATGATATCAATCCGCTGCTCGGCCGGTATGGACTTGGTGTCGCGTCGGAAAATATTGAACAAGCGCTTTAGTTTGAGCTTTTTAACGACTGTAATCCAAGTTGCTAGCTGGTGGTCGTGGAGCTCGCTCATCCAAGGCGGCGTGTTATCGAGCCCAGTTTCCCAGGGGTGGATTTGCAAAACCAGGCCTTCAGAGTGAGGATCACGCTCACGGTACAGCCATTCATGGTAGGCCAGCAGCGCCGGGTAAACCAGTTTGTACCAACTTCGGCGCTCGGCTTTTTTCATTTTTTCACCCACGCGCACAATGGCTTCAGCCAGCATTGGCGGCTGGGTGATACCACTGGTACTAATATGGTCCGGCGCATTGGGGTTGAGCCAAGACCGCCAAATGTTGCTGTCGCGAGCATGGTGCTGGGTGCTAAGTATCATATTTGGCATCATGCCATTTGCCCACTGGCCCTCAAACAGGCTCAAGATCTCTTGCTTGGCCCTTTCGTTATCGAGATGTCGGAGCCCAATGGCTATAAAACAGCTGTCCCATAACCATTGGTGCGGATATAAGCCGCTGTGGGTTGGGACGGTGTGGCTGCCAACGTCATTTTGCTCAAGCACTGCTTTAGCAGTATCCAGCAGCGAGGGCTGATCTTCCATATAAAACTAGTATAACGCAATAATGCTAAAGCCTAACGGCGGTTAATCAGAAGACGTCTGAAACTGATGCAAGAGTATATTCGATCTGACTTTTACCATATTATCCAGTATGCTCGCATCATCGATCACATTGGCCCACGCTCTTACACCATACAATCGGCTGATCATATTAGCTTCCGGAGTAATTTCTTGCTTTATTTTATTACGCTCGATCAGGGCTTGTTTTTTAATCACCTCATTTCTCACGATCCGCAGGCCCGCTGCGTCAGCTGCTTGTACCATATTGGTCGAAAAATATTCCCAAAGCGGAACCGTTTTTTCTACCAAGCCCCCTTCTTCTAAGATTAATGCCAGCACGTCAAATACTGCTGGGTAATTTATACCTACTTGTGCAAAAGTATTCTCATAGTTCTGAATGAAACTTTGAAAAATACGTTTTATACTGACATCTTGTTTCATCTCCAAAAGCGACATAGCGAGTCTTCGTTTTTGTACAAAATGGACGCCGCTGCCCGCAGATTCTTCATTGTCTCTCAGCGAACAAGGAAAGGGTATGTAACCATTACGCAAGGCTTCTTTAACTAAAGCGTCTATATTAGGTGCCAAATCAAGTGCGTGCACGATTGAACCACCGGGTACCAAGATGCGTTTACATTCAGCAAGTGCTGCTTCAAGGACAGGTGGAGAAAGGGTGTCAAGAGAAGATAGTCCCACTACTGCATCCACTGAATTATCGGCGAAAGGTGTGAATGGAAGTTCTACTGCCACGAGCTGCCTCACAGCCGGTCGAGCTAGGAGTAAGTATTCGACGGTTTGATCAGTTTCAGTCCAGTTGACAGTGTCTGGCAGTTGGTCTGCTAGAGTATCGTAGAGTACACCGTTGCCTGCACCTATCTCAACTACTTGTGCATTCGTTTGTATGGCCGGTAAAAATGCTTCAGCAACCAGTGACTCAAATAAGCCTTCGGACAGCTCTCTATTCTGTTTGTAAACATCAAAAACTGTAGGATTCTGCCACCCCGAACGAGTACTCTCAAACCCAACAAAGCTCATAAATAAATACTATAACATAATATGGTCGTTTTATAAATTTAAGTATTACTTAAGCTGTGTCCTGAAATAATATTTCTTCAAAAACTGCTGGTCCCTCTTCTTTAAGCGCTGTAGCGATCTGGACAGCCTTAGCGCCTGCAGCTAAATAATCTTTTACATCGTTGGCCGAGCTAATGCCGCCGCAGCCGATTATGTCTATATGTGTTGGTAGTATCTGGTGTAATTGTTTGACCACGCCTACACTAATTGGCTTTAGAGCCCGTCCGGCTAGTCCTGCCAACGTGTCACTAGGTTGGTTACCGGTTTGAGCTCCAGTGGTTATGGAAGCGTTCGGGTAACTATTAGTGGCGGTTATTACTTGCACTATGCCGGAATCAATAATAACCTTGCTGACTTCTTGAAGAATGTCTGGCGGCAAAGGAGAAATTTTTACACAAATTTTTATTTTTGGCCGTTGCTTCCGAATGTAGGCGAGTGTCGACTTCACTAAGTAAGAGTGGTAGGACAAGATACGTTTTTGCTTATCGCCATCCCAGACATTTGGACAGCCGAAATTAAGCTCAGCCATATCAACATCAGATTTTTCGGCCAGTTTAATTAAAATCCCAAACTCTTCATTAGAAAAGCCAATTAAGTTGGCAATTAAAGGCTTCCCAGAGTTGTGGGCAATCTCCACCATTTTAGGCAAATTGTTTTTAAAGTAAGGAATGCCGCCATTGGGCATCCCAAATGAATTCAGGGAGAAGAAGCGCTCCTTGTGAAACCAGTAGCCTTGACCAGAATTTGATTTGCGAGGTTTAATTGAAATTGACCCGACAACTACCGCACCGGCGGCCGACCCGACCAGCTGCTCCACATCTTCAAGAGATTTACTGTTTATATAAGCCCCGTTCATAAGAGAGTTGCCGAATTTTATGCCCGCTATTGTAACCTGGCCATTCGTCCTTTGCATCAAGTACCTATTATGCCTGATCGAAATGCAAATTACTTAATAATACTCAAGCTTGCATAAACGTCTAGCTGGGTAGAAGATAGATATTAGATGCGTATTAGGAGGGTAGCATGACAGATGATAGTAGGGGTGTGGCTTGGGCTGCATTGACACGCGAAACTTTAGTCGAAAAAGGGATTGATCCGGAGGTTGCAGGCTTGGCCGAGTCATATACGGTTGTAAGATCCTTGGTGGAAGAGAAGATTGGAGCGGCGCTTTCTGTAATTGACGAAAGTGAAGGCGTTATTGCTGACGAGAGACAAAAAATAAGTGTGGCGCGCGATCAAATTATAGAAGTACAAGATCAGTTGAGGACCACGTATGCCGCAAGTGGAGGAGTACTGGGACGATTAGTTGTTGGTTATGAGTCGTCTACGCCAGTAGAGATTGTGGAGCGGGCTCGCCTGGCTACTACGGTGAAGCGGTTTAATGAGCGTCTGATTAGAAGTTCGCTTCAGCCGGTCATACATGCTATTGGTGGATGTAACGCTACTTATTTTGTTCTTAAGGGTGCCCGGGGAGAAGGTCAGCCGCTAAGTGTAGAACCGAAAGAAGTCAATGGCAGGACGGATAACTTTTTTGTTGTACCAAGCGATGGGCACGGCAAGATAACTATGCCTGTATCACCACAAGCGACAATGACTTATGTGCACTCTCCTGAACCGTTGGCTCAGTTCCCTCCAGGTTACCGAAACTCCAGGTTTTATTTTGACGTAGAAACCGTTAGAGGACTTGCCGGTCCAGGTAATAGAGACGTGATGAGGCAGTTTGATCTTTGGGTGGTGGGAGAAGACACCATCAAAGAACTGGCTAAAATATTGGCAGTTAAGGGCGAAAATCATTTAAATCCATGGAACTTTAAGCGAACAAGACTGGATGCGGTAGTACACGATGAGCTGCTAGCTTTACGACGAATGACAATTAATCTCGGGATAGACATAGAAGAAGTGCCTGAAGTGCGAGAACGATTTGTGGACTGGCGCAGGCTAGCGGACAAGTGGGCAGTGGGTGATACTTCCGATGAAGTAGATGAAACTGCAGTGGCGGAACTTATGGACTTAGGATTCAGGGCGGGGTCGCGAGAGCCTTTGATAAGGTTCTTGAATGACGAGCTCGCAGCTTAGCGGAACGCATGCGACTTTAATATGATGGAGTATAATTTCCTTATAAGGGAACTAGCATGAGTGATGCACTTGTAGAGGCGCAGACAGGCGAGATAACCAGGGAAAATTTTGGCGATGTTTTTATGTGCGCCTATGCCGACTTTTTGCGCCGCCATGACGGCCATCTGGGTCAGGCGGCAGAGGCGCATGATCTATTAGGACGCGCTTACGATCAGCTTGAAACCCTAATAACTCGACCTGCGGAAGAAGAAGTGTTAACCCCGGAGCAGTTTCTGCGCTACTCAAAAAAACTAGGGGCCAAAATTTTGGATCTAAAAAGCAAAGCCAGCCATGCCGAATTTTTAAGCGGAAAGATGTATCCGCGATATATAGATGATGACGAGCGCGGGGCAGAGCTGGAACTTCCAGGCACTCACAAAGTGAAAGTGGAAAATATATCTGACGACAGTGGCTTAATAGTAGTTACGTCTACTAATGAGTTTGTTTCTGAAGCAGTGGGTCGGATTTGGGACATGAACTTGTCCAGCAGATCTGGGGATGCCGGCGAGTTCAGCCTGGCGCACAAGAGAAAATTTCGGGTGCCTGTTTTTTACTACGTAAAGTCGCTTATTAACCGCGAAGATTATACAGCTAAAGTCCGGCTGACGTTTCTAGAAGACTAGCGGTAGTTGGTGAAGTTTAGGGGGAAGTCGAAGTCTTGGGCGCGGAGTAGTTGCATAACGTTCTGAAGGTCGTCCTTGCTGCCGCTGGTGACGCGGACTTCGGCACCCTGGATCTGGGTTTTGACTTTAGGATAGTTATCGCGGATTAGCGACGTAATTTTCTTGGCTTTATCTTGGTCGAGGCCTTGTTTGAAAAGAACTTCTTTAACGGTTTTCATATTGCTGATAACAGATTCTTTAGTGGTGTCTAGGACTTTTTGGCTTTGGTTGCGAGCAGCTAGTTTTTTGCGGACAATGTCGAGGATAGCGTCGATTTGCCAATCACCGCTACCGGTGACTTTTAATCCATTTTTGTCATCCCCGAGCCATTCAAGATCGGCCGGAGTGCCCTTAAAGTCGTAGCGGTTGTCCATTTCCCGTTTAGTTTGGTCGAAGACGTTATTCATCTCCGCCTTGTCGTAATCCGAAACTACATCAAAACTAAAATTAGCCATCCCTACATTCTATCAAACCCAACCATGTATAAATAATAAGCTATAGCATGGTATTTATACATATTTTATCTTGACTCCAACTAGCTTAGTTCAGTATTGAGGAGAATTTACGGACTAGATCGTTGTGAATTGGCGTTTCCGAAACTGTCATATGGGTTACGAACTTACTAACCTCAGGGAATACGGTCGAAAGAATGGCAGCGAAGTTATCTATCGGGTAGGGAAACACAAACACGCTCTTTTGTAGCTGCATAAATCCAATACGTTTCAGATGGTGGCTAATATAGTCGCGCGTGGGCTTATATGCTTCAGGTATGTCAAACATGACGAGTCGCCACTTCTGATCCCAGGCTCCTTTATCAATTTCCAAAGACTCAAAATAGGCTTTCGTAGCTCGATTTTTGCCTTTTTTACTTACAGTTATAAGGAAACCTCCTTCCTGCGATGGCTCAACTGTTATGAGTTTCTGTTGCTTGAGGTAGCGTCCGACTCGCTTGGTTTCTAAACGCTTATCTCGACCATCAATGAATTTAATCAATGGCTTTTCGAGAGCACTCAAACTATTAGGAGCAGCTAAACTTAGAGCGAACACTCCACCATACACGCCTGCAACCAAGAAGTTATCAATGATTTTTGAAGTTCTGTTATGAATCCCCATGTATAAATACCATGCTATAGCTTATTATTTATACATGCAAGGGAGAGAGGCAATGGTTATAGGAACGTTCCAGCTGATGTCTCTGTTATAATTATGACCGATGAAATATACTAATGTGCGGATTGCTGATGTTGCCAAAGCGCTCAAGGCGCGCCTCAAGGAGCTTGAGAATAAGGCTGAAATCAGGCGTGCGCCTGAATTAAAAGCTTTATCAGCTGAGCTGCCGACGCTGAAGCCGGAACATCGGCCGCTTTTCGGCAAGGAATTAAACCAGCTCAAAGCCGAACTGGAACAGCTAATTTCCGAACACGCCGACAAGGCTGAAGAATTACCGCCAATTGATGTAACAGCACCTTTTGACGTTAATACACCAACCGACAAGCGACCCAAGACATTAGGTAGCGAGTTTGGCAGCAAGCACCCGCTAATGACTGAGATGGAGCGGATTTTAGATATTTTTTATCGCATGGGTTTTAATGCGGTTGAATCGCGACAGCTTGATGATGATTACCACATGTTTGAAAGTCTAAACTTCCCAGCCGGCCACCCGGCCCGGGACGATTACGATACATTTATGACAGGAGAAGGCTTAATCGCCCCAGCACACACCAGTACCATGCAAAATCGAGTGCTGGAAGAGCATAAAAAGGCTCTAGAAAATGGCGAAGATATCCGAGTGGTTATACCAGGCCGTGTTTTCCGAAACGAAGACCTGGATGCTACGCACGAGCATACTTTTTATCAGCTTGAGGGAGTTTACGCCGGCAAAGGTATCAATGCCGGGCACTTGATCGCGACGCTCCAAACTTACTTGAGCGAGTACTTTGAGCAGGACCTAAAAGCTAAAATCCAGCCGTTTTATTTCCCATTTACCGAACCTAGCTTTGAATTTGCGGTTGAGCGGCCAGACATTCTGCGCAAAGATGATTCCGAGGAGCAGCGCTGGCTAGAGCTGGGCGGCTGCGGCATGATCCACCCGAATGTTCTGAAAGAAGCCGGGATTAACCCAGAAATATATACCGGTTTTGCCTGGGGTTTTGGCATTGAGCGAATGGTCATGATGAAAAACCAGATCGAAGACATCCGGCACTTTGAATCCGGCAAATTAGAATTCTTGAGGCAATTCAATGGATAAAGCTCGGGAAATAATCGATAAGGTAATCTACGCTACTTTGGCGACTGTCAGCGAAAGTGGTCAACCCTGGAATTCGCCGGTCTTTAGTGCATATGATAGCGAATCTAATATTTATTGGGGATCATATAAAGATAGCCAGCATTCAAAAAACATAAAGGCAAATGGCAAAGTATTTATTGTGACCTATGACTCAACTGCTCCTGCTGGTACGGGCGCTGGTGTGTACATTAAAGCTACAGCAACTGAACTGAGTGATTCTAACGAAATTGCCCTAGCTCACAAATTGCTTGAGGAACGAAGGCGCGTTCCTTACTGGAAGCTAGAACAAATACAAGCTGGACCAATCCGACTCTACAAGGCAGTTCCTGAGAAGATGTGGCTGAATGATGAGGGCGATGTTGACGGCAATTATATAGATATCCTGAAGGAAGTGGCATGAAAGTTAGTCTGAATTTAGCGCAATACTACAGCAATGTCGATTTGACGAAGGTCGGTAAAGACAAGCTGATCGAAAAAGTCGGAGCGCAGCTAGGAGCGGTTGAAGAAGTCGTAGAGTGGGGGCCGCGATTTGATGGAATTGTGGTGGTAAAAGTTATCGAGTGTGAGCCACATACAAACGCCGACAAGCTGAGTGTTTGCTGGATTGATGACGGCAAAACCGTCAAAGGCATGAAACGTAATGATAAAGGCCTTGTCCAGGTGGTTTGCGGCGCCCCGAATGTCCGGGCTGGCATGCTAGCCGCGTGGCTGTCTCCTGGTGCGACCGTGCCCTCGACACTAGATAAGGAACCGTTCCGGCTTGATGCCCGAGAAATTCGCGGCGTAGTTAGCAACGGCATGCTGGCCAGCCCGAGTGAGCTTGGGATTAGCGACAACCACGCGGGAATCCTAGAAATCGATCCTAAAGACGTCGGCAATGATCTGGCTCGACCGGGCACGGCTTTTAAAAAGCTTTACGGCTTGGACGACATAGTTATTGATATAGAAAACAAAATGTTCACCCACCGGCCGGATTGTTTCGGGATTTTGGGTGTAGCCCGCGAACTAGCTGGAATCCAGGGCTTGAGTTTTCGAAGCCCAGACTGGTATCTGGATCCTAAGAGAACAAAGTACTCCAGTACGAATCTGAAGCTCACTGTCAAAAACCCTGTACCCAAACTGGTCCCGCGCTTCATGGCCCAAGTAGTGGAAGATATTACAGTTGGACCCAGCCCCGCCTGGCTGCAAGCTAGTCTGACCCGAGTGGGACTCAAACCTATTAATAACGTTGTCGACTGGTCTAATTTCTACATGCACCTGACTGCCCAGCCTACTCATGCCTTTGACTACGATAAATTAGTTGCCCTCAGCAGTACGCCGACTTTGCAGCCAAGGATGGCTATTGAAGGTGAAAAATTAAAAATACTTGGCGGCAAAACTATTACCCTAACCAGCGAAGACATTGTTATTGCGACTGACAAACAGCCAGTGGCGCTGGCGGGAATTATGGGCGGCGCTGACACCGAGGTCGATGCCAGCACTAAAACGATTGTGATTGAGGCAGCAACATTTGATATGTACAGCGTACGGCGCAGCAGTATGCGCCACGGATTATTCACTGATGCTGTGGCTAGGTTCAACAAAGGCCAAAGCCCAATGCAGAATGACCGCGTGCTAGCTGATCTGGTGTATGAACTGCAGATTTATGGAGCTAAGCCGACCTCACTGTTATTTGATCTGAAAAGCCGGCAAGTCGCTCGTCGCGATTCAGTGCGGGTTACACCTAGCTTTGTGAATGAGCGCCTTGGCGTGACATTGTCGCCAAAACAGATCACAACCTTGCTCGAAAACGTTGAGTTCAAGGTCACGCCAATCGGTAAACAACTAGTTGTCTCGCCGCCGTTTTGGCGAACTGATATAGAAATCCCGGAAGACGTAGTCGAGGAAGTCGGGCGGCTCTACGGTTACGACAAACTCCCCGTTGAACTGCCGAAACGGACAATCAAGCCAGTAAAACGCAATGAACTGCTAGATTTCAAAGCCAAAGTTCGAGATATTTTATCTAATTCTGGAGCGAACGAAGTGTTAACCTACAGCTTTGTTCATAATGATCTTTTCGAGAAAACCGGTCAGGACGTCAAAAAAGCCTATAAACTGTCGAATGCGCTGAGTCCGGAACTGCAATATTTCCGCATGAGCTTGACGCCGAGCTTGCTCGACAAAGTCCATCCGAATATCAAAGCCGGCACTGACCAATTTGCAATATTTGAGATCGGCAAAGGGCATGACAAAGACCACATTGAGGATGATTTACCCAAAGAACTGGAGCTAACCACGCTAGTATTTGCAGCTAATGATAAGCTTTCAGATCAGTCGAACGGCGCGCCTTTTTATAACGCCCGGATCTATTTGGATAGGCTAGGTGATAGGCTCGGTTTACACCTCGCTTATGCGCCGGTGCCTCTTGACACCGATTTCCCATTAACGGCGCCATTTGACTTAAAGCGTTCAGCGTTTGTGACTGATGCCCGCTCAGGTATCTTTATCGGTATTATCGGTGAATTTAAATCTTCCGTGCGCCAAAACCTCAAATTGCCAGCAATTATAGCTGGGTTTGAGCTTGGCACTGAAGATCTTTTAAAGGCTCACCAGGCGGCCGGAAACCAGTACTTCCCATTATCCAAGTATCCTGATGTAACGCAGGATATGACCCTAAGGGTAGCGGCAGATTTACCGTTCCAGGAGCTAGATAAAACCTTGGCTAATGCAATATCCGAAGTAGTTGATGTCACAACCATGCCAGTCAGCAGGACCGTGCTTGCCATCTACCAAAAAAAAGGCGAAGAGCACAAGAACATCAGTTTTCGTATGAATGTTATGTCCTACGAACGCACCCTCACTACTCAAGCAGTTAACACAATTCTTGATAATATTGCCGACTTATTGCACCAAAAACTCAGCGCCGAGAGAGTATGAAAAAGCTACTACTATTCATGGTTGCCATACTCAGCGTACTGGCCGTATTTATAGAGTCGGTGTCGGCTGATGTTAACGATTTTGTGATCCATGATTTCCATGGACGCTATGAGCTGTTCAACGACGTACCTGGCGGTCGGATGAGAGTCCAGGAGGCAATCAGCTTAACTTTTACCGACGACAACCATGGCATATTGCGGGCCCTGCCAAATTCCTACAAGGATAATCCTTTGAAACTGCAAGTTATGGATGTGAAACGTGACGGCCATGCGGAGCAATATACTGAATCTGGATCGAATGACAATATCGTGCTGCGGATTGGCGACCCAGACAAAGCAATCACTGGCAGCCATAGCTATGAAATTATTTATCAGATGCAAAATGTCATCGGCTTTTATGACAATTATGCCGAGTGGTACTGGGACATCAACGGCGACCAATGGGGGCAGCCGTTCGAGCATGTTAGCGCGGAAGTCGTCTTGCCTAGCGGTTGGGATATAAATGGCTTGCCTGGAGCCAAATGCTTTGCCGGCACGTTCCAGAGCGTGTCGCAGCCCTGCATGGTCACAAAGACGGTAACAGGCTATAAGTTTGAAACTGACGGCAAGCTGCTGCCCTTTGAAACATTAACGGGTGTGGCTGCCTTGCCGCTTGGTTTGTTTACGCCGCGGACTCCAGCAGATTGGCTACACGACAACTGGCTGCAGTTAATTGGTCTAGGCGTGGGCCTGCTAGCATCGGTCTGGGCGGCTAGGATGTGGTGGCGCCACGGCAAAGATTACAGGGGGCGGGGCATAATAATTCCGGAGTATCAAGCACCCAAAAACATGACGCCGGCGGAAATCGGGCTGCTGATGGACTACAACCTCGATGGCCGCGACCTGACAGCGACTATAATCGATCTGGCTGTCCGAGGCTATGTCAAAATTCATGACGAAGAGAAGAAGTCCTGGGGGTTATTCAAGCGCCACGAATTTAGCCTGGAGCTGGCTAATGATGACCTCAGCAAGCTTAAATCCCACGAGCAGGAATTGCTCAATGCTTTATTTAACCCGGCCACAAAAGGCACCCTGCAAGCAGTTAAATCAATTGACCGCAATAATATGTACAAAGCCGTGACTAGTATCCGCAAAGATCTAAAAGACAAACTAACAAAAACCCACGGCTTGCTTGATGACAGCGGCGGTAAATACAGAGGCTTATTAATCGGGTTGGCTATCGCGGTATTCGCGGTGACTGTAGTTTTGAGCTTAGGTTGGGGCTGGGTACTTGGCGCCCTCATATTTGCACTGAGCTGCGGGCTTTTTGCCGCCCTAATGCGCCGGCGCAGCCATGCTGGAGTTGAAATGTATGAAAAAGTCTTAGGTCTAAAGCTATATATGGATACCGCTGAAAAAGATCGGCTCAAGATGCTGCAAAGCGTCGACAGCCCGTACGCTGAGCCAACTAAAACGCCCAAACTATACGAAAAACTGCTGCCGTTTGCTGTAGCGCTTGGCGTCGAGCAGTCGTGGTCGAAGCAATTCGAGGGCATTTATACCCAGCCGCCAAGCTGGTACAGCGGTAATTTCTCGACATTCCATATGGCATATTTCGCCAGCAGCTTAAACAGCGGCGTGTCGGCGATCAATACAAGCTTCTCAGCCCCGAGCGGCTCCGGCAGTTCGGGGTTTTCCGGTGGGGGTGGGTTCTCGGGTGGAGGCGGCGGTGGTGGAGGAGGCGGAGGCTGGTAGTA
>CAYXCB010000008.1:0-25066 GCA_964463635.1 uncultured Candidatus Saccharibacteria bacterium | reverse complement strand
ACCGGTGCATTTGTCTTAAAGGAAGACACCCCGCCCACTGATACCTCAGCTACACTGGTAGCCTTTGATGAGTATCACAAGGGACGGCCCAAAACTCTCTCCATTGTCTATGACATTTACCCGTCCGATGCCGAGCTGGCCGTGGCTCTAAAAGAAGGCAAGATCGACATCATGGACAATGTGTTTAACACTGGTAGCGATGCAGAACTCAAAGCAGCCGGTTTTAGTACTATCGAATACCAGTCGCCTGGTTCATTTGGCCTTTACATGAATATGCAGCGGGCCAACACGCCACTTGCTAACAAAGAGGTCCGACAAGCTATCGCCCACGCCCTTAACCGCGAGGAACTGATTACTAAAACTGAAAGCAATAACCAACCGGCTACTCAGGTCGTACCAAAATCACTGCCAGGTTTTGACGCTTCCATCACATACCCTGAGTTCAGCATAGAGAAATCCAAAGAGCTGCAGACTAAGGCTGGCTACCCAAATGGTATAAGTCTAGACTATACATATATAAAGGATATCCAAGTCGACGCGCCAGTCATAATTGAACAATTAAAAGCCGCCGGCTTCAAGATTACGCCAAAAGTCTATACCGACGTTGATGCTATGGTCGAAGTCTTAACTAAAGGCGATTTTGATTTACTTTCTGCCGGCTACAGTAGCGACCTGTTTGACGCTCGCGATATCTTTGGCGGTATACTCAGCAGTAACGAAGGTTTGTACCCAGTGCTGGCTAGCGACGAATACGAAAAGATGCTGGCAGACAGCGATAAAGAGTTCGACCAGACAAAGCGAATCAAGCTGCTTCAAAACATCAATGCCTACATTGCTAACGAACTGCTTTGGATACCGCTTCGTAACACCAGCTATGTGGCTTATTTGCCAAATGACATCGACGTTAGTGTCGACTTTGACGCCGGCGGTTCCTTAGGTGTTTACTACTGGCGTGTTGGACAAAAAGTAAATAATTGAACTAAATCTGGTTGCATTATCGTCTAGAGTTGGATATCTGTAGCTCTTGTGGTTAAATGGGCTAAATATCAATTAATTAATTGTAGGTTTATAAAAAAAATGAACGAATCACAAAACCAAGTAAACGAACCCTCGGCGCCATCTGTAGAAGCGCCAAAAGTAACAACGCCATCCGCGCCCGGGCAACCTAAATCCAAAAAGTCTTTGCTCTTGGTGCTAGCTTTACTGTTGTTACTAGTAGTTGGGGGACTGGCTTACTGGTTGGTCAGCACAAATCTATCCGAAAACACCCAAACCGCTGCCGAAACCAAAGAAATTGAACTTTTGCGTATCGGCACTACGGATGGACCAGTTAGAATCTTCCCTAGTGACGAGACCAGCGGCGTTTACTTCAGCTTAAACCGGCAAATTTATGAGGGATTGATAGGTAGCGACAAGGGCAAGTTTGTACCGCTGCTGGCTGAAAGCTGGACTAATCCAGACGAAAATACTTGGGCCTTTAAGCTCAAGCCAAACGTTAAATTCCACAGCGGCAAAACTATGACCGCAGCAGACGTTAAAGCTAGCCTGGAACGATTAAAAGACGAGGAATATTGGTCAATTTTTGTCTCCACCATCAAAGACATTACCGTTGTCAGCGACACCGAAGTAACTATAACTACCCAGCAGCCCGACTCCTTGATGTTAAACCGGCTGTCGCTGGCGTGGGTTACCGATAACGTGACTGATCCGGCTAAACTTAGCGGCACCGGTGCTTACACCCTAAAGACTGATCCGGCTGTATCCGATACCTCAGCTTCTTTGGCGGCTTTTGATGATTACCATCAGGGCCGGCCAAAAACTCGCAACCTGACATTTGAGATTTTGCCAAGCGACAAAGAGCTAGCGGCAGCCCTAAAAGACGGCAAGATTGATATCATGGGCGATGTCTTCACGCCGGCGATTGACACTGAGCTTAAAGCTGGCGGTTTTGGTTCAATAGAATTCCAAGCACCCGGCAGTTTCGGGCTCTACATGAACATGCGGCGAGCTGGCTCGCCACTGCAAAACAAGGATGTTCGTCAAGCTATCGCTCACGTCCTAAACCGTGAGGAGCTGATCACTAAAACCGAGAGTAATAATCAGCCGGCCACCCAAGTGGTGCCGAAATCACTACCGGGTTATGACGCCTCAATCAAAGCTCCTGAGTTCAGTATTGAGAAATCAAAGGAACTACAAGCTAAAGCGGGCTATCCGAATGGCGTCAGCCTTACGTTTGCCTACCTGAAAGACGTCCAGGTTGACGCGCCAGTACTCATCGACCAACTTACGGCGGCCGGATTCAAAATAACACCAAAGGTCTACACTGATGCCGATACGATGTTTGAAGTACTAACAGCCGGGAACTTTGACTTGTTTGCAGCCAGCTACTCCAGCGATGTATCAGACGCCCGTGATATCTTCGGCGGCATACTGAGCAGCGACGAAGGTACCTTCCCGGTACTGGCCAGCGCTGAGTATGACAAGATGCTGGAAGACAGCGACAAGGAGTTCGACCCGACTAAGAGAATCAAACTGTTGCAAGGCATTAACGCTTACATAGCTCAAGAAATACTTTGGATACCGCTTCGTAACATTAGCTATGTTACTTACTTGCCAAAGGATGTAGATGTGGGCATTGACTATGATGGCGCTGGTCTCATGGGTGCTTACTACTGGGAAGTCGGCAGAAAAGTAAACTAATCTAAACCTCCCAGCCTAGGGTGGTGAAAAGCGGACGAAACAAACATGCGGTTTAGCATTCGAACTAAATTCCTGCTAATCATCACTCTCTTACTCTTAGTAATTTTCAGCGGCATCACTACTTATCAGCTGCGCAGCAATACTAAATCGCTGCGCCATGACCTGCTAGAGCGTTCGCAAGCGTTCGCAACCCTGGCAACTCAGCCGATCGGCAATGTCTTTGCTATCTACAAAGATACTGGTACGGCAAAAATTGAAGACCAGATAGACGAATTTCTAAAGCTCGATACTAATGTAACCAACATTACGGTTGTAGCCATAGACGGATCAACTCAGTTTTCACGGCGGCCTGAAGCGGCACCGACTGTTAGCCCAGCCGACGCCGCCAGTTTCCAGCCAGTTATCCAGTACGGGTCAGAAGGTGAGCTGAACCGGATAATTTATCCTTACTTTGAAAGTTCCGGGGCGCATCGCTACAGCGTGGCATACGATATCTCAAACCAGCAAATCGACGCTGCTGTACGCCAGGAAGCTATTTCGGTTTTAGTATTCGGTGTTGGATCACTGATCCTGACAACTGGCCTGACTTACGTTTTGATAAACCGCTTGATTATTAAACCCGTCCGGGAAGTTAGCCGCCAGGCCGGCCTGGTCAGCGCTGGTAATTTAGAGCAAGAAATAGTCATCCAGGGCCATGATGAGATCGCAGGCCTTGGCGAATCGATAAATAAAATGGCCGAATCCCTAAAGGCCAGTATTGCCGAATTAAAAGAAGTCGATAAAGTCAAAAGCGAATTCATGATGATTACCTCGCATAATTTGCGCACGCCCTTGACGATAATTAGCGGCTATTTAGAAAATATGGAATTGTTTAAGGATACTGAACAGCTAAGACTCGCCTTAGTGCGAATAGGCGCTAGCGTCAAACGACTGGAAGTTTTCGCCGAGGATATCCTGACAATTTCACGCTTTGAACTGGGCGAATCATCGATGGACAGGGAAAAAATAGTGGTTTCCGAGTTCTTAACAAAGATCAGTACTGAGTTTGCGCCGACCGCCGCGCTTAAGGGCCTGACTTTTCAAACTGATATGCCAGCAATTACAGCTAACGTACTGATCAGCAAGCCGCATATCCGCAGTGCTGTCTGGAATATCCTAGATAACGCCGCCAAGTTCACACCGAAAGGCGGTACCATCAGCCTTAAGCTAATGGAGACGAACAATGAAGTTCAGATTTCTGTAACTGATACGGGTATTGGTATTTCGCTCGCTGAACAACCAAAATTGTTTACCAAATTCCACCGCGGCACATCAACTCTTGTTTATGATTTTGAAGGTACCGGCATTGGCTTGTACGCTTCCAAAGTCATGGTGGAAAAACTCGGCGGCAACATCAAATTTGTCAGCGAGGAGGGCAAGGGCAGCACCTTCACTATCAGCCTGCCCGTAGTTTCAGCCGAACAGAAAACGGCAATTCAAGTTGAAAATCGTTGAAAATAACCTAATATAAGAACTATGTACAAAAACATCCTGTTTATCGAGGATGAGCAATTCATAGCTGAGCTATACGCCCAAGTTCTAGAGGCAAACGGCTTCAAAGTCAAGATTGTCGGCGACGGCTTAGATGGTTACGAAGAGGCCAAAAAAGGCAATTACGATCTGATACTGCTTGATCTAATGCTGCCAAATATGACTGGCATGGAAATCCTGCGGCGTCTAAGAAATCCCAGTCAATCACCAGGCGTGTCAAAAGACCTAGCAGTTATCGTGCTAACTAACCTTGAAGAAGACGATTTGCTGAAAAAACAAATCGGCGAGCTGGCCCAAGGGTATTTATTAAAAGTAGAAATTACTCCCAAGCAGTTAGTGGCGATTATCAACAAGATGGCCGACAAGCAGAAACAACCGTAACTTTTTACGCCTTAGTCGTAAAATTTCCTGTAGACTATAACAGATGAATCCCGTTAGAACTCAAAAGAATTCCTTATATCATATGACGGCTGAACACGAGCTTGGTTATCAGTCGTTAACCAATTTTAGAAAGTTAAGTGAGTTATAGCGGGATGAATGCACAAGAAATCCGTAAGGCCTATTTAAAGTTTTTCGAGGACCAGGACCATAAAGTGATTCCACGGGCGTTGCTATTGCCGGTAAACGATCCTACGACACTGTTTACCGGGTCAGGAATGCAGCCACTGATTCCGTATTTACTCGGCGAGCCACATCCTAAGGGCCAGCGCCTAGTTAATAGTCAGACATGCTTGCGGGCCCAGGACATCGAAGAAGTTGGCGACAATCGCCACACGACGTTCTTTGAAATGCTCGGTAACTGGAGCCTAGGGGATTATTTCAAAAAGGAGCAGCTGCCCTGGTTTTTTGAGTTTTTGACTGATGTAGTTGGCCTAGACCCGAATAAATTATTTGTAACTGTTTTTGGCGGCTATCCCGAACATGGAATCCCTAAAGATGATGAAGCCGTAGAAATTTGGAAACGTCTGTTTAAGGAAAAAGATGTAACCGTTAAGACTGTCGAAATAGGGAGTGAAGAAAACGGTTATAAAGTTGGCGAACAAGACGGACGAATCTTTTATTATGATGATAAGAATTGGTGGAGCCGCGAAGGGGCAGCTGCCAATATGAAAGTCGGTGAGCCAGGCGGGCCAGACAGCGAAGTGTTTTACTTGCTTGATAACGTTCAGCATGATCCTAGGTGGGGTAAAAATTGTCATCCTAACTGTGATTGTGGTCGCTACATTGAGGTCGGCAATTCTGTTTTTATGGAATATCTTAAGACCGAAAAAGGCTTTGAAAAACTTCCTAAACAAAATGTTGATTTTGGAGCTGGACTGGAACGCATAGCCCAGGCCGAACTGAATAGTCCGGATATGTTCAAAATCAGCCTTCTGTGGCCGATTATTGAAAAATTAGAACAGCTATCAAGCAAAAACTATGACAGCCACACCGAAGGCATGCGCGTTATCGCTGACCACCTAAGGGCTGCCACATTCTTGGCAGTTGATGGCGTAACACCGAGCAACAAAGAACAGGGCTACGTTATGCGCCGGCTTGTTCGGCGGGCGATTAGGTTTGCCTTCGATCTTGGTATTGAACAAAATTTCCTAGAACAAATTGTTCCCGTAATTGCTGATCTTTATCATAATGATTTCCCAGAGGTTGCAAAAAAACGCCAGGAAGTTATTGATGTTTTGATTAGAGAAGAAAAAATCTTCCGTCAAACTTTGCGAGCTGGTGTAAGAGAACTTAGCAAACTAAGCCAGGACGGCCTAACTGGAGAAGAAATATTTAAACTTTACGATACTTATGGATTTCCAGTTGAATTAAGTATTGAAGAGGCATTCAAGCAGGACATTAAAGTCTCAGATAACTGGCGAGATGTATTTGACAAACTTATGGACGAACAGCGCCAGCGTAGTCAAACTGCCAGCAAAGGTACTTTCAAGGGAGGTTTGGGCGGCCAGACTATGCAGCACAAAAAATATCATACAGCTACACATCTGGCTTACCAGGCACTGCGCGACGTTTTAGGTGACCATGTTATTCAGCGCGGTAGTAACATTACCGAGGAACGCCTGCGCTTTGATTTTTCTCACCCTGAAAAAGTCACTCCAGAGCAAATAAAGAAAGTCGAAGATATTGTGAATGAGCAGATTGAAAAAGATCTAGTGGTAACCTGGAAAGAATATCCGACAAAAGTCGCCACAGAGGAAAAAGGTGCTTTAGGCCAGTTCGGTGACCGCTACGGCGACATAGTCAAAGTCTATAACATGCAAGCCAAAGGCGAAGACAAGCCATTCAGCTTTGAAATTTGCGGCGGCTCGCACGTCGACCACACCTCCGAACTTGCCGAAGGCGGTAAGAAATTCAAAATCACCAAAGAAGAAGCCTCTAGCGCGGGGATTAGAAGAATCAAGGCTGTACTTCAGTAACTTGATACCTCTGTTTGTGGTAAACTTATAACAGTTATGCTTGATAAATTGAAAGGCCAGGCCATGGGCTTGGTTAATCGTAAAACAAAAACCGCCGACAAAAATAAATATATTGTCGGCCTGGATATTGGTACAGAGTTTGTAAAAGCTTTGATAGCTAAAGTTGAAGGCGACAACATTGAAATTATCGGTGTTGGCCGGGCTCATCAGGCATTAGCTGACATGCAGGCTGGCGCTATAGCTGATATCGCCGCCGTCGTGGCTAATTGCGATCAGGCTCTGAATCAAGCAGAGCAGCAGGCGAATGCCAGTGTCCGAACGGCAGTTATTGGTATTGCCGGGGAATTAGTAAAAGGCACCACCACCACTGTCCGCTGTACCCGTAAAAACGCCGAACGGCCACTGGATATTGCCGAACTAGAACGAATTATTGGGCTAGTTCAAGAACGGGCTCAAACCAGGGCTAAACAACAACTAGCCTGGGAATTAGGCGGTAAAGAAGTTGAAATTCGCCTGGTTAACAGCGCGCTAGTAGGGATAGATATTGACGGTTATAAAGTTACAAATCCGGTCGGTTTCCAGGGTAAAGAAGTTGTAGTCCAGCTGTATACAGCATTCGCGCCGATGATCCACATCGGGGCGCTGGAACGTACTGCTCAGGAACTAGATATGGACCTGCTAGCAGTGGCGGCTGAGCCGTTCGCTGTTGCTCGCTCAGTTATTGGTGACGATCCTAATGCCAACATGAGCGCTATACTCATGGACGTAGGCGGCGGCACAACCGATATCGCGGTTATTAACGAAGGCGGCGTCCAGGGTACTAAGATGTTCGGCATTGGCGGCCGGGCTTATACCCGTTCGATTGAGCGCGACCTCAGCGTCGATTTCTCTCAGGCCGAAGAGTTAAAATTGGGTCTAGGTACCAACAAGGTTCCGCAGCAAAAACGTCCGATTATTGAAAAGTCCCTGACTAAAACGCTTGACGTTTGGACTAGTGGAGTAGAGCTAGCCCTCAGTGAATTCGAACAAATGGATCATCTGCCGAACCGAGTGCTGCTCTGCGGTGGCGGCTCATCACTAGATATGCTGATGGAACGGCTGGAGGATTCTAACTGGTACAAAGGCCTGCCGTTTACCCGTCGTCCTGTCGTCCAGCACATCCAGCCCGAACAAGTAGTCGGTATTGTTGACAAAACCGGCGATGTTAACGATCATACATTCATAACCGCAATGGGCCTGCTGCGGGTTGGTTTGGATACCATCCACCAGCAAGACAACAGCCGTACAGTCGGTTCAATAAAAGAAAAAATTGATAGAATGCTCAAGGTATAACTATGGCAGCCGCGCAAAAAGAAACTATCTATATAGATATCGACGACGAAATAACGTCGATTATTGAGAAAGTCCAAAACGCTGATAACAAAATCGTGGCTTTGGTTTTGCCTAAACGGGCGGCTGTGTTGCAATCTGTTGTCAACATGAAGCTGTTAAAGCGAACGGCTGACGAAGCCAAGAAGCACGTCGTCCTCATTACGTCAGAAGCCGGCTTGCTGCCACTAGCTGGGGCTGTGGGCTTGAATGTTGCTAAAACACTTCAGACTAAACCTGCTATACCACCGGCTCCTAAGCTCAATACTAGCCTGGTAACCGTTGATGATGAAGTTTCAGCCGATGAAGACGTACCGCTTGATCCTACTAAGTCCATCGGGGTGCTAGCAGGAGCTGGGCCTGAAGAGGAGACTATAGAGGTAGGCAGTCCCGAAGACGACGTCAAAGAACCGACTAAGACTGCCAAAAAATCACTCAACAAGAAGCTTAAAGTGCCAAACTTTAATAAATTCCGGACTCGGCTAATCGCAGGTGTTGGCGGGCTTATACTGGTGTTAATACTCTGGTACATGGCCGCTTTTACTATGCCAAGAGCTCACATTGTCATCAAAACTGACAGCACTAATTTGACCAGCAACATTGATCTGACTACCAAACCAGATCTTGACGCTGTTGATTTAGAGAATAAAGTCGTACCGTCATATACCCGGGAAATTAAAAAAACAGACACAGAAAAAGTAGCTGCCACTGGAGATAAAGACGTCGGCACTAAAGCTACGGGAACGGTAACGGTTAAAAACTGTGAGGACTCAAAAACCCATCCAGTAGCAGTCGGCACACTTTTCGCTGGCGGTGGCAAAAACTATTACAGTACTGAAGCCAAAACCGTACCTGCTAGCGGCGTGAGTGGGGGAAATATTGTTTGTGGAAGCGTTGATATACCTGTTGCAGCTGCCGGTAATGGCGAAAGTTATAATCAAGGAGCTACGACCTACACAACTAACAGCAAAGAACTGCAAGGTAAATTCACAATTACTGGCTCGGCCATGGCTGGCGGAACGACTAAAATGGTCAAAGTTGTTAGTCAGAACGATGTCGATGGGGCGAAGCAAAAGCTAGCTGACCGAACCGGCTTAAATGTCGACCAAGACCTCAAAAAGCAATTAGAAGACGAAGGCTATTTTGTCATCCCGGACAGCATTGTGACGGCCGCGGCAGAAGTAACTAGTAATCCGGCTGTCGGGGCGGAAGCTACGGAAGTCACTGTTACTTCGACAGTTGTGGCTACGATGATCGGAGTCAAGAAAGACGATCTCAAGAAATTAGTCGCTGAAAGCGTTAAGGACCAATTCGATCCTAACCAGCAAATGATCCAGGATGAGGGTCTAGACGCGGCTATATTCAGGATTACCGACAAAAAGGCAGACGGTACGTCTAGCATCAGTTTGCAGACAATTGCCGTTGTGATACCCAAAATTGACGAAAACGCCTTAAAACAAGCCGTAGCGGGTAAAAAACGGGGTGAAACACTGGCATTGATCCAGGGACGACCAGGCGTGAAAGAAGTAACAATTGACTATAGTCCGTTCTGGGTCTATTCAACACCCAAGAAAACCGGTAAGATTGTAATCACATTTGAACAAGTCGCAGCAGAAAATTGAAGATAGTACTGAGGGGCGCATTGCCGCTTTTGATGTCGGCGGATCGCGTATTGGCGTGGCTACCGCTCGGACAGACGTAAAACTAGCCAAACCATTCGACACTTTTCTAAATGATGGCCAGATTTGGCAGAAAATTGATGAATTTCTAAATAAGGAAGAAATTACCCTAGCGATAATCGGTTTACCCCGAGGCCTGGATGGCCAAGAAACTGAACAAACCCGGATTACCCGTAGCTTTGCCGAGGAATTTAAGCGTCGTTTTAGCCAGCCGATTGTGTTTCAGGACGAGGCCGTTACTTCGCGTCAAGCTGTAGCTGAGCTCGAACAAACTGGTAAAAGGTATAATAGAAGCATGGTCGACGCAGTAGCTGCGACCATCATCTTAGAAGATTACCTAAGGAAGCAGGGATAATTACAGTGGCTAAATACAAATTTCAGATGCCTAAAGACCGCAGGACTACCAAGCTGCTCGTTAGCCTGGCCTTTTTGTTAATTTTAGGCGGCACGATCTTAGGCGCCCGCTATGTCTATTCTAACTCCTTAAAACCAGTTAGCGCGTCCGAGAAAAGCCAGCTGGTAACTATACCAACTGGGGCGACGGTTAAGGAGATAGCGTCACTACTAGAGAATGCCAAAGTGATAAGAGAAGGCTGGGCCTTTGAATGGTATGTCCGTAATAGCGATGTTCGCAGCCAATTGCAGGCTGGTACCTACGCCTTGCGGCCTAGCCAAAGCGTTAAGGAAATAGTTTCTATTTTGACTCAAGGCAATATCGCCACTGACTTGGTGACTATTCTGCCCGGCAAACGCCTGGATGAAGTCCGCGACGGACTGATTAACGCCGGCTTTAGCCCGGAGGCTGTCGATGCTGCCCTCAATCCGGCGCTTTACGCTGACCATCCGGCGCTAGTGGATAAGCCAAAAGATGCTAACCTGGAAGGCTATATATATCCCGAATCTCACCAAAAGATCGCCCAAACCAAGCCAGAAACCGTCATCCGGGCCTCGCTTGATGAAATGCATAAATATTTAACCCCAGAACTTAGGGCTGGCATCGTCCGCCAGGGATTAACAGTTCACCAAGGGGTTATTCTAGCTTCAATCATCGAGCAAGAAGTAAGCGCGCCAGAAGATAAAAGCCGGGCAGCCCAGGTATTTTTGCGCCGTTTACGTGAAAGCATCGCCCTAGAGTCTGATGCGACCACCAGTTACGGGGCAGTTCTCGATGGGCGCGAGCCTACGCCAGGCTATGATTCGCTTTATAACACCTACCAGCATCCTGGCTTAACCCCTAGTCCAATCAGTAATGTTTCAAAATCGTCGCTGGAAGCAGTGGCCAACCCGGCTAACACTGATTTCCTCTTCTTTGTGGCTGGGCATGACTGTGTGACGCGATTTTCTCATACTGTAGCTGAACACGACGCCTTAAAGCGGGCACACGGTATAGGCTGTAAAAAGCAGTAAATAGTCGTTCAATCTGTTGGTTTAAGCCTTAACAGGGGTCAAAATGCTTGTTGACAAGCCCATTTTTTGGTATAATGACGCTGCAATCCGGACTGCCTCACATTTCAAACGGTAGATCTAAGATTGCCCGTCCGTTGCAGGAATTTGCTTAAAACATAAGTTTAAGAACCAGCGGCCGGATAAGCGCCATTAGGCGCCTGGAGAATTGTATTCGTACCACAACTGAAACGCTTAGTCGTGGACTAAATGTTAAGCGAACTTCGCGCCTACGCCGTCGTCTGTTAGGCAGCCACTTAAAGCGCTCGCGCCGCCGCGTGATTCGCTATAGTTTGTTAAGTGCAAATTTAGCCCTGCTTATAGGGGTAGTATTATTTGTGTCCCAAAGCCCTAACGCTGGTATCAGTTCTCAGAACTCAATCTTAAACAAGGACACCACAGCTGTTAACCCGCTTGACCAGTTGTCTTCGGCTGATATAGCCGTCCACGCTTCCCGCATGGTGGGTGTTGAAGAAGTCCCGGCCATTACCAACCAAGCCGACTCGGAGAGTGCCGAACTGGCTATCGTCGCGGCTGACAACGTCGTGGTGGCCAAGCCGCAACTGGTTAACACTAGTATTAAATCCGCCAAGGATATTCAAGTTTATGTAACCCAGGCCGGCGATACAGTCGAAAACTTAGCCGTTAAGTTCGGCATAACCTCAGATAGTATCCGCTGGTCGAACGGCCTGTCAACGACAGCTTTGCCTGTTGGCAAGCAGCTGCTTATTCCGCCCGTTAATGGGATCGTTTATACCGTCAAGTCAGGCGATAATGCTGATAATTTGTCGCAACGCTATGCGGCTAATAAGGATGTTATTATTGCTGATAACGACGCTGAAGTCGGCGGCTTGCGAGTTGGCCAGCGTATCTTAATTCGTGATGGCATCCAACCAGTCAGCCGTGGCGGCACTGGGGTAACGGTTGCCCGCGGTTTCTCATTCGGTACTACGGCTATATATGGCTACAATGGCTATGACCGTGGTTATTGTACTTGGTACGTGGCCAACAAGCGCGCTTCAATTGGCCGGCCCGTACCAACTAACTTAGGCAATGCTGCTACTTGGGACGACCGGGCAGCTCTAGCCGGCCTGACTGTCAA
Organism: uncultured Candidatus Saccharibacteria bacterium; assembly: GCA_964463635.1. Classification (GTDB taxonomy): domain Bacteria; phylum Patescibacteriota; class Saccharimonadia; order Saccharimonadales; family CAZARM01; genus CAYXCB01. The sequence continues at coordinate 12,827 of CAYXCB010000008.1, read as the reverse complement.
TAAATCGCCAGCTTACGGCGCAGCCGTGGTTACTAGCCAACGTGGGGCTGGACACGTGGCCTTTGTCGAAGAGGTCAATGAAGATGGCAGTATCTGGATATCGGAAATGAACTCACGCGGCCAGGTATCAAAAACTGACACCCGCTCAGCCGGTGGCTGGGGCAAAGTCGACTGGAAACTGGTTTCAGCCGATCAGGCCCGCACCTACAACTATATTCACTAAGAAATATGAGTATGAATTTTAATCACCCCTGTACCTCAGGGGTGATTTACTGTACTCTTGTAGCGTATGTTCGTAGATAAAGTTACGGTGTTGGTGAAAGCAGGAGACGGTGGTAACGGGGCCGTCTCTTTTCGCCAGGAAAAATTTATAGACAAAGGCGGCCCAGATGGCGGCGATGGCGGCGATGGCGGCGATGTTATTTTTGAAGCTAGTCGTAACCAAAATACGCTAGCAACTTTTCGCTATCAAAAGAGGCTTGAAGCCGAGTCGGGGAACCCAGGCTTTAAGCGTCGCAAACATGGCAAAAATGGCAAAGATCTAGTTGTGGCTGTACCGCTGGGAACGGTGGTGATTAACGCTGATGAAGAAGTTATAGCCGATCTGGCAGAAGATGGTCAAAAAGTCGTTATTGCTGCCGGCGGCAAAGGCGGTTTTGGCAATGCTCACTTTGTTAGTAGCGTCCGCCAAGCCCCCAGGGTTGCTGAAAAGGGCGAAAAAGGTGATGAGTACGAACTCACTTTAGAACTCAAAATGATTGCTGATGTGGGACTTGTAGGCCTGCCCAATGCCGGTAAGTCTACACTGCTCAGTGTTATCAGCAATGCCCGGCCGGAAATCGCCAACTACCCATTTACGACCATCAAGCCTAACCTAGGCATGGCTGATATTGATAAGGAAACAACGGTGCTTGTAGCTGATATTCCGGGCTTAATCGAGGGGGCTAGCAAGGGCAAGGGACTGGGAGACGAGTTCTTGCGCCATGTCGAGCGCACCCTGATGCTAGTGCACTTAATTGATATTTATAACGACGATATTGTAGCTGCGTATAAGACTATCCAGAACGAGCTCAAAGCCTATAAGCTCGACCTATCAAAACTTCCCCAAATCGTAGTCCTGACTAAGGTTGAAGGACTAGATAAAGATATCGTGGAAGACCGCTTAGCTGAACTTAAAAAAGCTCTTCCCAAAGGCACAAAATTATTCGCTCTGTCGGCTTCGGCTGGCGAAAATGTCCGTGAACTATTGTTCGCGGTTAAAGACGTGATTACTAAAGCCCGCAAGCGGCAGGCCGCTAAAGCGGCTAAAGCCAAGCCAGGACTGCCCGTACTTCGGCTAAAAGAGGACGACAATAAGTGGGTGATAACTAAAACCGATAAAGGTTTTGTAATCACGGGCAGAAAGATTGAGCGCTTTGCCCAGCGAACAGACTTCTCTAACTACCATGCCGTTCAGCGCCTGCGCGACATTATGAAAAAAATGGGCATCCTGCGCGAGCTTAACCGCCAGGGTATTGAAGCCGGCAACCGTATCCATATAGGCAATAACTCCCTCGAGTATTAAACTTAATTAACGTGACTCAAAGTTTTTTCTTTTATGATCTGGAAACCTCTGGCTTTAACCCCCGGGAAGCCCGGATCATGCAATTTGCCGGCCAGCGGACTGATTTAAAACTCAAGCCGTTAGGCGAACCTCATAATTACCTAATCAAATTATCCGAAGACGTGGTACCAGATCCCGATGCTGTTCTAATAACTGGCATTACGCCCCAAATGACAATCCAAGAAGGCCTAACCGAAGCTGAATTCCTGAAGATTTTCTATGAGCAGATCGCAGTGCCAGGCACAATCTTCGCAGGTTTTAATTCAATCCGCTTTGATGATGAGTTTATGCGGTTTTTGCACTACCGTAATTTCTACGACCCGTATGAGTGGCAATGGAAGGATGATCGGTCGCGCTGGGATATGCTGGATGTGGTGCGCATGACACGGGCGCTTAGGCCCGATGGGATTGAATGGCCAGTCGATAGCAAAGGTGTTGCTACCAATCGGCTAGAGTACCTGACGAGTGTTAATAAACTAAGTCATGAACAGGCCCACGACGCATTGAGCGATGTTACGGCCACGATTGCCGTCGCCAAACTAATTCAGGACAAACAGCCGAAACTTTTTGATTTCCTGGTCAAACACCGGTCGAAAAAAGAAGTGGAAAAGATAGTTATGGCTCAGGAGCCGTTTGTCTACACCTCGGGCAAATACCCGTCAGAATTTGAAAAAACCACAGTAGTAGCTACCCTGGCGGAGCATCCATCGCGAGCCGGCGCGGCGCTAGTCTATGACCTGCGCCACGACCCTGAGCCTTTCTTGAAGCTAACACCCGAGGAGCTGGCTGAGTGCTGGCGCTGGAAAAAAGACCGAACCGAACTCGAGCTGCCAGTTAAAACCTTGCAATTCAACCGCTGCCCGGCCATAGCGCCTTTGCAAGTACTAGACGCAGACAGCGAAAAGCGCCTAAAGCTAGATCGCTTGAAGTTGCAAGCAAACGTCGAAAAACTTCGAGGCGCCAAGGATTTTATCAGCAAATTATTCAAAGCCCTGGAGTTAATGGATAAACAACAGCAAGCCAGGCTGCTGGAAGATGAATCGGATGTTGACGCCAGGTTATATGACGGGTTCTTTGACGACCAAGATCGGGTGAAAATGCGGGTTGTCCAAGCGGCTACCGTAACAGACCTAAACCAACTCAACCTTAGCTTTAAAGACCAGCGGCTCGAAGCTCTCTGGCCGCTGTATAAAGCCCGTAATTATCCAGCCCTGCTGAACGACGAAGAGCGCCAGGCTTGGGATAGGTTCAAAGAACGCAAGCTGCTAGGCGGCAAACAGAGCAGCCGGCTGGCCGGCTATTTTGAGCGGATTGAGGAGTTGTCTAAACGAACTGGCTTAAGCGGCGCACAAAAATATTTATTAGAAGAACTCCAGCTTTACGGCCACAGTCTGGTGCCGGAAGCTTAGATTGCCGTATCTTCGATTTCGGAGTTGTCGGCGGCTGGCCGATGTCTTCGGTTATGCAATTCCTGGATACCGAATAATCCTATGGCGCCTGCAACAAAAAGCATGGCTACCTGAAAGAAAGTCAAGCGGAAGTCGGTACCTGGCACTTGTCCTAAAACGATTAATTCTAACATCTTACCACCTCATTGATTTGAAGTAATAGTACACCTTATTGTAATATAGTCAATAAGATTGTTTAATGCTAGTGTTTAAAGCGGTTCCTGAAGTTAGCCCAGCGCTGGCGGTTGCCCAAACCGAAAGTTAGGCCTATAAAGAATAAAAAGATACCTAAACTAAGCTGCCACAGGGCTGTGTGGCCCCAAACTAGAGCAATTCCGATGCCAAGCACCAGCGGTGAAGCAATGTCGTAGAGCAGCTGGACTTTTGGATTGTTAACAAAGACAAGGTCGCCAACTCTGCTAGCATATTTTTTAGTCAGATCGATATAGCGTTTGGCCCAATCATGGTTAATAGCCAGTAAGCTGAGCCCAATTAGAAATAAAGGGATGCCTCCTGGGCCTGGCAGCCAACCGGTTGCTAGAGCTGCCAGCATAAAAATTATCCCGAGCAGATCGAGCGCGATTACTTGCCAAAACTTGAACAGTCGCTGCATATATCTTCAAGTATACTTCATCTGTAATAATGTTGTTCGTAATACGATTTGATTGCATAAGCATAATTGCTATAATACATATGTAAAATTTCTCACAAAACATAAAGTTTTAGGAGACAAAAATGGGAAGAAAGAATCAAAATCCTCGTTCAGGGTTATATTCTGAGCGGACTGTTCAGCCTATCATAGGAGCTCGTCACTCAGTTATAGAGGGTGACGACATAGGCTTTTTCTTCAGTGAGGCAAGGATGATGCTAGAGCAGGCAATATCACAGAACATCCAAGCTAGCGGCGATAAAATTCGTAGGCAAAACAGGTTCTTTCTTTATGATGATCCTGATCGCATGGGGATTAGTATTCTAGAGCAACGACTGGCCCGAACCCATGCTCAAAGAAATAGATTGCGTTGGACTAGGAATGACGTCGGGCGTATCCAAGGCGAAATACAAAATGAACTTGCTCGTTTAGATCTCAGCGGACGTACCTTGCAGGTGACTTTTGATAATGTTGTTAGGCTAGGGGATGCTGATGATAAAAAAGCCCGAAAGCTAGGACTAGTACCAAATGCCGAACACGCAATATCTGATTTTCTGTGCAGCGAGCACGAAATTAGCCTCAATGGCATTACTGGCAGCTTGCAGCGTTTCCGGTATCCCTACTCGGGTGAATGGATCCCTCACCTAACTATCGACGGGTTTTTAAAGAAGTGCCTCAAGGCACAATGCAAGACGCTGTAGCTGCTGTGCGCCATCTGCTACCCCTAACAGTCGAAATTGAACCGCTCAAGTTCTATACCCAGCAAGAAGTCCATCAAGACTCTGTAGCTCCACTCGGCGAATTCGTCTCAGAAGACATAGCCTAAGAGACCCTTACACTAGATTATTACTCTGTTTTTGTGTATAATCGTTCGACTGTGAGCGAAGAGATTATCGTTAAAGGTGCCCGGGAACATAACCTCAAAAATATTGATGTTACCTTGCCGCGCGGCAAATTAGTCGTAATTACCGGTTTGTCCGGCTCGGGGAAGTCATCGCTAGCTTTTGACACGATTTATGCCGAAGGCCAGCGGCGTTACGTTGAGTCGCTTAGCTCGTACGCCCGCCAGTTCTTGGGCCTGATGGAAAAACCAGACGTCGACCAGATTGATGGGTTGAGTCCGGCTATTAGCATTGACCAGAAATCGACATCCAGAAATCCGCGCTCAACAGTGGCGACAGTTACGGAAATTTATGATTATTTGCGCTTGCTTTATGCTCGAATTGGTATTCCGCACTGCCCGGTCTGCAGCAAGCCAGTTGAACGGCAGACGACAACGGCTATCGTTGATAAGGTCGCTAGTTTGCCGACAGACGCGAAGCTAATGATATTGTCCCCAGTTATCATTGATAAAAAAGGCGCTTTCGAGCATATCCCCGAACAGTATATGCGGGCCGGTTTTGCCCGCGCGCGGGTAGACGGCGTCGTTTATTCGCTCGATGAATTCCCAACCCTGGATAAAAAATACAAGCACAGCATCGAAGTTGTGATTGACCGGCTGGTGAATAATAAAGACAGCCTGGGCCGCCTGACCCAAAGCGTCGAACAGGCGCTTGATATCGCTGACGGCAAGCTCAAAGTCATCAACGCCGACGACAAGTCAGAGTATGTCTATAGCCTCATGTATGCCTGTATCGACCACCCTGATGTAGCTATTCCTGAGTTAGAACCACGTACATTTAGTTTTAACAGCCCGCACGGGGCTTGCCCGGTGTGTACTGGGCTAGGCTCAAGGCTGGAAGTCGATCCGGAATTAGTTATCCCGAATGGCCGGCTGACGATTGCCGAAGGCGCTATCCGGCCGTTTAACCGAGTCAACGCTGACGCCTGGTATATGAAGAAGATGCAGGCCGTGGCTGATCGCTACAACTTCAGCCTGCATGTCCCGACTAGCGAACTTAGCAGCGAGGATTTAGAACGTTTGCTGTACGGTACCGGCCGGGAAAGCTACCGGGTCAATCTGGGGCTAGGCCGGTCGTTTGATACGACTTACGAAGGCGTGATTCCAAATCTTGAACGCCGACACAAAGAAACTGAAAGCGACTTTATGCGCCGCGACATTGAGCGGTTTATGCGCGAACGGCCATGCAATACCTGCAAGGGCCGCCGGCTTCGCCCGGAAGTACTCGCCGTCACCGTGGCTGGCAAATCAATCATGGATATCTGCGAACTGTCCATTGACGATGCCAGCAAATTCTTTGACCAATTAAATTTGAATACCAAGGAAACTAAAATTGCCCAGCAAATCTTCAAAGAAATCAAAGCCCGGCTGAAATTTATGCAGGACGTAGGCCTTAATTACCTCAGCCTGCTGCGCAGCGCTGTGACATTATCCGGCGGCGAAGCCCAGCGCATCCGCCTGGCTACACAAATTGGTTCGGGCTTACAAGGGGTTTTATACGTGCTTGACGAGCCGTCGATCGGCTTGCACCAGCGTGACAATAACCGACTAATTAACACCCTCAAAAACCTACGTGATTTAGGCAACACCGTCATTGTGGTTGAGCATGATGAGGAAACCATCAGAACAGCTGACTATCTCTTAGACATTGGTCCGGGTGCCGGTATCCATGGCGGCGAAATAGTCGCGTCGGGCAAGCCGGACGAAGTGGCCAAACATCCTGCCAGTATTACCGGCCAGTACCTGCGCGGCATCAAGAAAATCCCTACGCCCAAAAAACGCCGGGCTGGCAACGGTAAATCACTCCACATAAAAGGGGCTAATGAAAACAACCTCAAAGACATTAATGTCGAGATCCCCCTTGGCAAAATGATAGTAGTCAGCGGCGTGTCTGGGTCAGGCAAATCGAGCCTGATAAACGACATTCTAGCCAAGGAACTATCAGCTCGGCTGATGCGGGCTAATACCGTGCCGGGTCGGCATGAGGAAATCGAAGGCATTAGCCATTTGGACAAAGCCATTATCATCGACCAGTCACCAATCGGCCGGACACCGCGGTCCAACCCAGCAACCTATACCGGCTTGTTCACCCCCATTCGTGAGCTATTCGCCAGTGTGCCGGAATCCAAAATCCGTGGTTATGGCCCGGGCCGGTTTAGTTTTAATGTCCGCGGCGGTAGGTGTGAAAACTGCGCTGGGGATGGCATTATCAAGATAGAAATGCACTTTTTGCCGGATGTTTACGTGCCTTGCGAAGAGTGTAAGGGTAAGCGTTACAACCGCGAAGCCCTAGAGATTCACTACAAAGGCAAAACAATTAGTGACGTATTGGAGATGACCTGCGAAACTGCCCTAGAGTTTTTTGAAAACATTCCATCCATTGCCCGCAAGCTGCAAACCCTAGTTGATGTCGGACTAGGCTACATAGCCTTAGGGCAGCCGGCGACAACTTTATCAGGTGGTGAAGCGCAGCGCGTTAAACTGGCTACCGAACTATCGCGCCGTCCAACCGGCCGGACGCTTTATATCCTGGATGAACCAACAACCGGTCTGCACATGGCTGATGTTGATAAGCTACTGCATGTCTTACATGCCCTTGTAGAAGCTGGCAACAGCATGATAATCATCGAGCACAATCTGGACGTTATCAAAAACGCCGACCACGTCATAGATATGGGTCCAGAGGGCGGTGAGGCTGGCGGCCAAGTAATTGCCGAAGGCACCCCAGAGCAAATATCCAAAATTAAGCGTTCCTACACTGGTCAATACTTGACAAAGATGTTATAATAAGTAGATGAACCCTGAGAAAGAAGTTGAAATGGTGCGTCTAGGGCGCTTGCTACAAGCTGGCCGAGCTAGGGCCGCTGAACTGCTCGATATGCCTGATGCTTTTGATACGATTGATAATGCCAGGGTTTTCTATCAGACATTGTGGAAAAAAGACCCTGAAGCATATTTACTCATTAGTGCTATAGAGGGGAAGTTCAATCAGCTTATTGCTGATTAGCTAATCGATTTTTTTGTTAAGGAAGATGTTGCGTAAACCTAGTTTAATCCGGGCAGCAATAATCTGGCGGTTTTCTTTTTCCCGAAGCAAGTGGCTGAAAGCTAGCAAGAAGCTAACGCCAACCACGCCCAGCATGACTAGCTCAATATATTTATCTAAGTGTGGGATTTTGCTGCCGACAGAATAGCCCAGCAGCGGCATACCAGCGCCCCATAAAATCCCACCGACTATGTTAAAAGAGAAAAAGCGTTGCCTAGGCATTTTGCCAACGCCGGCTACGACAGGCGCGAAAGTTCGCACAACTGGTATAAAACGGGCCATGATAATGGTTTTGCCGCCGTGTTTTTCGTAGAACTTCTCGGCTTTTTCGATATATTCATGTTTAAAGAACAGTCCGTCCTTTTTTCTAAATATCCGATGCCCTGTCCGCCGGCCGATACTGTAGCCGACGTTATCGCCAATAATAGCAGCGGCTATAACCGCTAGAATGAGGAAGGGCAAGGATGGTCCGTCTGGCTGTGAAGCATACAAACCAGCTCCGAAGAGCAAGGTATCCCCAGGAAGGAAAAACCCGACCAAGAGGCCTGATTCAGCAAAAACAATGGCTGCAATCAGCAGAATTCCGCCGGTTTCAATTATCGTATCGACCGACAGGCCAAACAGCGCAAATGTTTCAACCATATATCCATTATTCTAGCAGGCCTTAGCTTTTTACGTTCTAATCTGTTAAAATAACAGGACTAGAAATACATTCCTTAGGAGGAACTGATGGCATCTCAGGATATTAGTGTTGAGCTTGAAGAGCGGACGACCTTAGGCAAAGGCTTAAACCACCTAAGGGCTGAAGGCCGCGTGCCGGCAGTTATTCATGACCATGGTAACGAATCGATCCATGTTATGGGCGATTCAATTATGCTCAACAAAGTTTATGCCGCTGCAGGCAAACACCACCCGGTAGAACTAAAAGTCGGCGGCAAGCAGCACCTAGCCCTTATTAAAGACGCTGATTTTGAACCTGTTAAGCACCGTCTGCGCCATTTGGTTTTCCAGGCCATAAAGCAGAACGAGAAAGTTACAGCTGAAATCCCAGTTGTATTATCTGACGATGAAATCCCAGCCGAGAAAAAGAGCTTGCTGGTACTTACCCAGCTTGACCATGTCGAGGTGGAAGCCTTTCCAAAAGATTTGCCTGACGAGCTGACAGTTGACGCTAGTACCTTAGAAGAAGTTGGCGACAGTTTATCAGTCGCTGACCTGAGAGTGCCTGAAGGCGTCACTGTGCTGACTGATCCGACAGTCCAAATCGCCATCGTCGAGATGCCTAGAGACCAGATCGCCGAAGCTGACGCCGCCGCCGCAGCCCTGGCTGAAGATGCCGGTGTACCTGACGAAGACGAAACCGCGGAAGAAGCCGCCGAAGGCGAAGAAACCGCATCTGAAGAAGCTCCAACCGAAGAAGAGTAGTTACTTACTGAGAACCTGGTTTTTTAGACTTAGCAATCAAGTCCGGGATTGATTCGTAGTCTAATTGCCCTAAACCCTCAGTTGCAGCTTCTGTTAACTTACCTCCCCACGAAGTAGTCCATTCTAAACTCAACCCACCTGGCTCTATAGGTGTAGGCGTGTCTATCAATGGACTAATAGGTGCCCGGGGGCTACGTCGATGGAAAGGAAGATGCGGTAGTAAATGTCTTTCTCCAAACTCGGCATCTGGTCGCTGTGAATGTCGTCTTAATTGCATATCTTCCCCCTTGTATTTTAAAAATATCAGTCTTAAAGCATAAGCTAGTACGCAGAAGATATCTATGAAGAATCTACTAAATCCCCGGGAAGCCATAGTAGCTGCTGGCCAATCTGTTAGAATGTGATCAGCTATGGAAGACGACAAAACTGGCGACAGCTCTGAGCGTGATAAAAAGATGAAGAGTAAGTTTGAAACTTACGCTGAGAAAAAAGAGGCCGCGGAAAAGGAAAAAAAGCTTAGGCGCTCGCTTTTTTTACCTTCGCTAGAAGAAAAAAAGGAAGACGACAAGAAGCCGGGTTTATTTGAGTCGCTGAGTAAACCCGAAAAAGACAATGATGAATCCGAAGATGAAGAAAAGCTAGAACAGGAAGATGACGCTGCCGAAAAGGATATCGAGTCGCCTGAAGAGATAAGCGATGAAGAAACGGCTTGGGTAGAAAGCCAGATAGTCTCAGCCCATCAGGAGGAGCTAGGCCAGGAACTAGCTGAGGTTGAGCCTGATAGCCTCGAAGAAGCCGAAGCTTTAGCAGATGGCGCTTTGCTTGAAAACTTGCAAGAGAAAATCAACAACGGCGAAACTTTGGACGAGGAAACACTTGACCAGGCTTTAGCCGAAGTCGCTGAAGAGTTAGATATTGTAGCTCCGGAAACCATAGATGAAACGGTTGAAGCTGCACGTGAAATTACTGAAGAAGAAGATGAACCCGCTCCAGTGCTGCCCATAACGCCAACTCCACCGGCACCACCACCTACTCCGCCACGCCCACCAATGCCACCAATGATGCCTGGACCGGCCTTCCCAAGCCCTAATGTCTATAATCCAAACTTGAACGTTTCTCCAACCGAAACAGCCGTTGAAAGGCGGCGCAACCGTGGGGCTGATCTTTTGGTAGGCGGCATCGTCGGCTATTTGCTGGGACGGCGGCGCGGCCGGATCAGGACTGAAGAGCGCTTAATCCCAATCCAGGAAAAGCTTAAAAAAGAAGTAGGTGACTTAAATGAGAAAATTCTGCTGCGGGAAGAAAAGATTCGAACCCTGACGGCTCAAAAGATCGAGCAGCTCGAAGGCAGCCCAGCCAAAGTCATTGAACGCATCGAACAGCGGCAGGAACGCCGACGCGGCATTGTGCGGCAGCCAGAGCTTACAGCGATTGAGGAAGCAGCCGAAAAAGTTCGAAGCAATACAGATATCCTAACAGTCCCGCAGCTGTTGGAAGTAGCCGATGGCATTAGGCGCGACGGCGTCACAGTTAAACAATTGTATGAAACTGGCCGGCTGGACTCAGAGGGGCTGCGCCGGGTAGTCCAAGAATACTTACGCGGTGGAGCGTACGAGAGAATATTGTTTGAGGAGCTAAAAGGCGACGAGTACGCTCGCGAGCAAAGTTTCGAAAGGGCTACTACTTCGAAAGTTAATAGCGACGGAGCCAGTATTGGAGTCGGCGGCTTATTCGCCGTCGGACAGCCGGATCAAGCTCCGTTGGCTTCAACCCAGCCGACAGATGCGCCTCAAATAGCTCCATACACAATACCGACCACCACTTACAAACAATCTAAACAGCAGCTACCGCTAATGACATTTGTAGTGTTAGGAATTCTTATTGCCATCGTGCTGCTAATAGTTTTGTTTTAAGGAGCTATAATAGCGTAAATGGAAAAAGTAATCTTATATTATAAATTTGTACCAGTCGTTGACCCGGAGATGACTAGGCTTTGGCAGTTTGAGCTGTGCAGCCGTTTGGGTTTAAAAGGCCGGATTATTATAAGCAAACACGGTATTAACGGCACCCTTGGCGGGTCTTTGAAATCGCTGCGGGCTTACAAAAGTTCAATGAATAAAACAACTGTCTTTAAGGGAATAACTTATAAATGGAACGAGGGCAGCGCCTCTGACTTTCCGCGCTTGAGCGTCAAGGTTCGGAATGAGCTAGTTACCTTTCACGCTGAGGATGAACTCAAGGTTGATGAAAAGGGTATCGTGGGCGGCGGCAAGCACTTAAAGCCCGACCAGCTGCATAAACTGCTTGCCGAGTGCGACGATGTCGTGTTTTTTGACGGCCGCAATAAATACGAAGCTGCCATCGGCAAGTTTAAAAACGCGGTTGTGCCAGAAGTTGATAATACGCGGGATTTTATCAAGGAAATTGAAAATCCAAAATACGACGACCTGAAAGACAGGCCGGTCGTAACTTATTGTACCGGCGGTATCCGCTGCGAGGTGTTGTCGACACTTATGAAAAACCGAGGTTTTAAAGAAGTCTACCAGCTGGACGGCGGCATTGTTAAATATGGTGAAAAATACGGCGATGATGGTGAGTGGGAAGGCAAGCTGCATATTTTTGATAATCGCATGGTGACGCAATTCAGTGATAACACTAAAGACATCGGCCAGTGCATCCACTGCCAATCTAAAACCAGCCAATATGTTAATTGCTCGAATAAAGCCTGCAACAGACTCGTGTTAGTTTGTGAAAACTGTATTAGCGACGAGTTTTGCGTCGCTTGCTTGCCCGCGGTTTCGTCCGTAGAGGCGTAAAAACCGTTATAGCGTCTTTGATGACTTCAACCACGGCCGGGGTTTGGCCGATAATTTCGCCGTCGGCCTCAATCCCGCGCTTTGGATCGGTCGCAATGTGGGCGCGGGTAAAAGGTATGATGCGCACATTCGGGTCTTTTTCGTGGCGTCGGAATAAGGCCCGGATAATGGTTCGAAAATAGCCAATCCGACTCTTGCTAATCCCAAAAGCTACTAAAACCAGTTGGTTTTTATACACCGACGCTTCACGGCTAATCGGGACGTTGCCTATATACTTGCCGTTAGCGATTAAAATATGACGGGTATAAAAACTATCATGGATCTCGTCGTTAGTAATGTGAAAATAAAAGGCTCGGTAGTTAACCATGGCGCGCAACCCGCTTAACAAATACGACAGCAGGCCGAATATTTTTTTCACCCGGTTAGAAAGCCGCAGAGTGACCCGGACCGGGACCCCGAGACCAGCAACATTCGGAAATAGCTTGCCGTTGATGGCGCCTAGGGCAACTGGCTGCTTATTTTTAGCCAGTACAATTTTTTTAGCCTTTTGGTAAGTCAGGGGGATTCCCAGGCTGCGGACAAATGTGTTACTCGTGCCAAGCGGCAAGAAGCCGTAGGTGATGTCCTGGCGATCCTTTAAGGCATTAATAACTGATACAATCGTACCATCGCCGCTGCCGACAATAATGCAGTCAATATTTTCAATTTCTTTAAGCCGGCTTAGATGGCTGTTCATTTTACTGAGGCGCTTTACGACTATGGTTTCGACGACATTAAAACCTGAGTTTTTAGCCTCAAAATCCCGGATCACATGACTAGCCATTCGACGGCCTTTGCGGGAATGAGCATTGATAAACAAGACGGTACGGAGGGTAGAACTCATTTCAAGTTCCCTGTTCTGCTGCAAAGCATCTTCCGGCAGTGCGAGCTGTCAGTTTT
>CAYXCB010000007.1:0-25313 GCA_964463635.1 uncultured Candidatus Saccharibacteria bacterium | reverse complement strand
ATTCGCGCTGCGGCGTTTAACCCATCAGATTATCTTTAGCGGCAAAGAGTTTCTGGACATCAGCAAGGACCATGCCTTAAACGAGCTAGTGGACTTGCTCGGGCTGGAGAAGTTTCCTCAGCGAATCGAGGCTTATGATATTAGCCATATGCAGGGCACTGATGTAGTTGCCAGTATGGTGGTGTTTACAAATGGTGTTAGTAATAAAGGCGAGTACCGCAAATTCAAAACTAAAATTAACCACAACGATGATTTTTATAATATGCACGAAACGTTATCCAGGCGCTTAAGTGAGCGCAATCGTAAGGCCTGGGGGCTGCCCAACTTAGTCTTAGTCGATGGCGGCAAAGGCCAGCTAGACGCGGCCATTCGAGCCCGCGACGAAGCTACTATCCAAGGACGGTTCTTGGAAACGATCCCTTTTATTGGGTTGGCTAAGCGAGAGGAGCAGATTGTTATTCGCAAACCCACTGATCAGCTAAATGGCAGTAATGTATCGCTGAATACTGGCAAACTGCATAAACTTGGCGGCTTTGTTACTGAGACCAAAGATTTTATTGTGGTCAATCTGCCGCACAACACTAACCTTGTAAAGCTGTTGCAGCGGCTGCGTGACGAATCCCACCGGTTCGCTGTTAGTTATCATTCGGTACTGAAGCGGCAGCGCCAAACGGCTAGTTTACTTGATGACATACCAACAGTTGGACCGGCTACGAGGAAGAAGCTGCTCAGAACTTTTGGCAGCATGCGCGGACTGATGCAGGCCAGGGATATGGAAATAGAAAAACTTATCGGGATAAAAAAAGCAGCCATTGTATTACAGTATTTACGGGCTCAAAAGAAAACTGAGAAATTTAGTCGTGGATAGAAAGAAAATTATGCTGGTAATTTTAGCAATCATCGTTGGACTTGTGGCTTACGTGGCGATTAGTTTGCTTCGTTTACATTTCCAAGTTAGCAACTATCAGCAATACTGGTCTGACCTAGCAGCGACTAGACCGCATGAAGATGCAATAATTTATGCTGCTTTAGGTGATTCAGCTGCACAGGGCGTCGGTGCCAGCCAACCGCTCAAGGGTTATGTTGGCTTAATAGCTAAGGATTTAGAGCACCAATCCGGTCAACCGGTCCATATTATTAACCTAGGTGTTAGCGGAGCCAAAACGGCTGACATAACGAATGTGCAATTACCTAAATTGAAAGCCCTAAATTTGCCCGAAAACAGCCTTGTGACAGTAGGCGCGGGCGCTAATGATATGGCTGATTATGAGCCAGCCAAATTTAAAACTGATCTGGAAAAGCTGTATAGCCAGCTGCCGATTCAAACGATTGTGGCTGACATTCCTTACTTTGGCAGCGGTTTGCATAAAAGCCGTGAAAAGTTTGTACTTGAAGCCAATGCGATTATTCACGATGCGGCCAAAAAGTATAACCTTAAACTGGCTAAATTGCATGAGTCAACAAAAAATGGCGATAGCTTCGGGGTTCATTCTTATGACTTTTTCCATCCTAGCGACAAAGGCTATAAAAATTGGTATGAGGCCTTTAGACAAGTGCTCAGGCAGAAACTGATATACTTATAAATCGATATGGAGTCTTTTTTCACTGCTCAGTTCTTTGAGGGCAACCGTCAAAAATTGCGCGAGTTATTTAGCGGCACGGCGCCAATTGTGGTTACGGCTAATGGTTTGCTGCAACGTAACGCCGATAATCCCATGAAATTTCGCCAGGACAGCAACTTTTGGTATTTAACCGGTATCGATACGCCTGATGCTGTTTTGGTCATGGACAAGGGGAAAGAATATTTAATCCTGCCTGATCTTAGCCCGGTTGATGAGGTCATGGGGGCGCCCCATGACCTTGAAGCCCTCCAGGCTCGTTCTGGTATCCCAGCAATTTTGAACGCCAAAGACGGCTGGAAGCAGTTGGAGACGAGGTTAAAACGAGTCAAGCATATTGCTACATTAGCTGCTGCCCCGACGTTTATTGGCCACTATGGTTTTTATAGTAATCCCGCTCGGCGACGACTCATTAAGCGGATAAAGAAATTAAATGCGGAGATCGAGCTGTTAGATTTGCGAGAGCACCTGTCTCTAGCTCGGATGGTCAAACAACCGGCCGAGCTTGAAGCTATCCAAAAAGCGATTGATATAACTGTGGCGACTTTGAAACAAGTCAAGGCGAGATTACCTAAATACAAGTATGAGTATGAAATTGAGGCTGATATCTTGCATGGCTTCCGCAAGCGTGGCGCCTTAGGCCAGGCTTTCAGCCCGATCGTTGCCTCTGGTAAAAATACAGGACATTTACACTATGAAGCTAATAGCGACAGTCTAACTGGTGCCCGCCACCTATATTTGGACGTTGGCGCTGAGGTAGAAAACTATGCCGCCGACATTACCCGTACTTACTTTTTGACCGAACCAAATAAACGCGAACGGGCTGTCTACGATGCAGTAAAAGATGTAGCTGACTTCGTTATAAACCGGCTCAAGCCCGGCATGACAATTCGTGAAAATGAGGTTGCGGTGGAACATTTGATGGGTGAAAAATTGCGTGAACTTGGCCTGATCAAGTCAATTGACAAAGAATCCGTCCGGAAATACTACACCCATGCTTGTTCGCATTACCTCGGTCTTGACCCGCATGATGCCGGCAGCTATGACCGGCCGCTGGAGCCGGGTGTGGTGCTGACGGTTGAGCCGGGAATTTATATTCGGGCGGAGAATTTAGGCGTTAGAATCGAAGACGATATCCTGATAACAGAAAAAGGGTGCAAAGTATTAAGCGGTAAATTACAATAAAGCTAATGAATAAACCATTTTCGAGATTTTTGCTGCGTTGGTTTGTTTCTAGCCTAGGGCTTTGGGTAGCAGCCGGCTTGCTAGGCGAGCGCATTACTTATGAAAGCCGCTTAGGCGTAATTGTTTTCGCCGGTCTAATTTTAGCTCTAGTCAATATGGTGATTAAACCTATCGTGGTTATCCTGTCGCTGCCAGCCATTCTATTTAGCCTAGGGCTATTTATGATTGTGATTAACGGTCTAATGGTGCTGCTAGTCAGCCGGCTCTACCCCAATTTATACGTATCAAATTTTGGGGCAGCCATGCTTGCTGGTATGGTTATCGGCTTGGTAAACTACTTAGTGACCACCATACTGGAGGAAAGATGACGATTTATAATTACATAACCATCGGTTCGGTAGCACTACTTATTTTATTGGTCCTGATTCAAACTCGCGGGGCGGATTTAGGTGCTGGCCTAGGTGGCGGTGGGGAAGTTAATACAGTTAGACGCGGTTCCGATAAAACACTGCATCAGCTGACGATTATTGTCGCTTTTGTGTTTGCCGCTTCGCTGATACTTCACGTAGTGGCTTAAACTTATGTTCAACAGAACGACTAAACTTCGATGGCGTCGACGGGTGCGCCGCAGCCGACAACATGTTGAAGACATTGGTTTGCAGACAGAAGAGAGTTTAGAACGGCATTTTTTTCGCCGTCTAACCAGGCTGCTGGGCGTGCGTCGGTTTATCGGCGGCTGGCTGCTGCTCATGCTGCTGCTAGTAACTGGTGTAATCATGCAAACCCGCGCCTTAGGCGGGTATTATCAAGTTCTGAAGCCCGCGCCTGGCGGTACTTACACCGAAGGAATTATCGGTACATTTACTAACGCTAACCCTATATACGCCAGCGGCGGTGTGGATGGGGCGGTATCTAGACTGCTATTTTCCGGATTAATGAAATATAACGACCAAAATGAACTAGTTGGCGACCTAGCGGAAAGTTACAGCGTCAACGAGGCAGGTACACGCTACGAAGTCACGCTTAAACCAGATCTCAAATGGCACGATAGCCAGCCGCTGACTGCCGCGGATGTTATATTTACTTATCAAGCGATTCAAAACCCGGACGCTAAGTCCGCTTTATTTTCGAGCTGGTCTGGTATCCAACTCGAACAGATAAACGACCTGACGCTAGCCTTCACTTTGCCTAACACCCTTAGCTCCTTCCCCTATGCACTGACTAACGGTATCGTTCCTAAGCATTTACTAGAAAGTTTCCCAGCCAGCCAGTTAAGGTCGACGCGCTTTAATACCATGCAGCCGGTGGGGTCCGGGCCATTTAGATGGCAGGCGATTGAAGTCACTGGACTGACGCCGGAATCTAGGCAAGAGCGCATCGGTTTAGTGCGGAACGAAAATTATCATGGCGGCACGCCCAACCTCGATAGCTTTACGATCGTTTCTTTTAGAGGCGAGGAGCAGTTGCTAAAAAGTTTCGAAAACCAAGAAATTACCGCGGCCGTGGGTTTAGGCAGCGTGCCGGATAATCTATCTGACAATACTGCGATTCGGGAACACAATATACCTTTGACCGGTGAGGTGCTAGTATTTTTTAAAACTTCTCACCCCATCTTAGCGGATGTAAAAGTGCGTCAGGCTTTAGTCAAGGCGGCCGACCCCGGAGTGATAGTTGACGGGCTGGACCATTCGGTTATTGCTGCCCGTAGCCCCTTGCTAGCGTCGCATATCGGCTTTGATAAAACGCTTTTGCAGTTTCCAACCAATGTAGCTGAGGCCAATGCCCTGCTGGATAGTGCCGGCTGGGTGATGGGAGCTGATGGCGTCAGGGCAAAAGGCGAGGAAAGGCTGACATTTATCCTGTCAGCGGTTGCGAACAGCGAATATAATTACGTTACCAGAACCTTGCAGCAGCAGTGGCGGGCTGTGGGTGTTGATGTTAGTGTCGACCAGCCAGAAGATTCTAAACTGCCCGCAACCGTGTCTAGACATGATTATGACGCTCTGCTTTATGGAATTTCACTGGGTACGGATCCTGACGTTTTCGCCTACTGGCACAGCTCGCAGGCTGACCCCAGGGCTCCGACTCGGCTCAACCTGAGCGAGTACAAATCTTCAGTCGCGGATCGGGCGCTTGAAGCTGGCCGCACCCGAGCCGATGCGGCCGTGCGGGCGACCAAGTACCGGCCGTTTTTGGAAGCTTGGCGCAACGATGCTCCAGCCCTAGCTTTGTACCAACCACGGTTCTTATATGTCACCCACGGTGAGGTCTATGGTTTTAAACCGCTTGAGCTAAATAACGCGATCGAGCGTTTCAATAGTGTCGAACAATGGATGATCCGCGAAGTCAAAGCCATTAAGTAGGTTTTGTAGCTTATCTAAATCTGTATTACAATTACCGAACGCTACTCCGAGTACGCCGCAGTGGTGAAATTGGTATACACGCTAGCTTCAGGAGTTAGTGGGGGCAACCCCGTGGAGGTTCAAGTCCTCTCTGCGGCACCAAAAAGACTTCTTAAACAAGAAGTCTTTTTGCATTTAAATATGCTATCATATCGGATATAGCTAATGGCTTAAGCAATAGGATTTTTGTTCACAATGTCACAACCTTCGCGTTTGGATTCAGGAATCGATTTATTCTCGAGAAACGTACTGAGTCGTACATCTAGTACGGCGAAGGAGGCTTGGAGAGAAAAATCGGTTACTGAGCCAAAAACAACAGCAGAGCTTCTGGCTCTGCTAGAAGGCAGGCTGGTGTGGCGCGGAGGTTGGGGTGAGTAAGGTTGCGCACTATCTTCAGGAGCACTTAAGCGGCGAGGTCATGACTGGACGGGACGTCCGCAAGTATTTTTCGACTGATGGCAGCGTCTTTGAATTAACACCAGCAGTAGTCGCGTATCCTAGGAATGAAAATGATGTCCGCAAAACCGCTAGGTTTTCGTGGCAGCTAGCAGAGCGCGGCCGGATTGTGCCAATCACTGCCCGCGGATTAGGCACCGACCAAGCCGGCGGCGCTTTAGGCGATGGTATTATGCTAGTTTTCCCGGCTCACATGAACCGCGTACTGGAGTTTGACAGCAAAACCGGCTATACGACGATTGAACCCGGCATTAACTACGGTAAATTACAGCAATCGCTTCACATGCACAACCGGTTTTTGCCGCCCTATCCTTCGTCAATGGAATATTGCACGGTCGGCGGAGCAATCGCAAACAACGCTTCAGGTGAAAAAACTATTAAATACGGCAACACCCGTGATTATGTTAAGTCTCTACGGGTTGTGCTGGCTAACGGCGAAGTAATTGAGACTAAGCGTATTAATAAACGCGAGCTAAGCAAAAAATTAGGGCTTGCAACCCTGGAAGGCGAAATCTACCGTACGCTGGATACTTTGCTGGAAGAAAACCGTGCCCTAGCTGATCAGTCAGCCTTGAATGTTACTAAAAATTCAGCTGGCTACGCCCTGGCCGATATCAAGCGCAAAGACGGGTCATTTGACTTAACCCCGCTGATCGTCGGTTCGCAGGGTACATTAGGGATTGTCACAGAAGCGACTATTGAAACGGCACCGTATAATCCGTCGACTACACTCATCGCTGCCTTTTTCGACGATATTGCCGTAGCTGAAGAGGCTGTACTCGAGCTTCGGTCTTTGCCGGAAATGCCATCGGCTCTGGAAATGGTGGACGAAAACTTACTCAACTTTTTGCACGAAACCAACCCGAACCAACTAAAAGGTATTGTCAACCCGCCATTCCACAAACTAGTAGTACTAATTGAATTTGATGACGGCAGCGACCGTACTCGAAAGCGTATGTCGAAAAAAGCCACCAAAATCCTCGATAAATACCAGATCCAGTATCAAGTCGAAACCGATGCCATTCGCAAAGAAGAACTCTGGAAAATCCGCCACAGCGCCGCAGCGGTCATCGCTCATTCCGAAGGCCACACCAAAGCCTTGCCGATTATCGAGGACGGAGTAGTACCAGTTGAGCGGTTTAAGGATTATATGCACAGCGTCTATGACTTATTCCAGCGTTATGGACTACGCATTGCTGTTTGGGGCCACGCTGGTAATGCCAACCTGCATATGCAGCCGTTCCTGGACCTTAGCCAAGTCGGCGATCGCCAAAAAGTCTTCAAGCTGATTGATGATTATTACAATTTAGTTATCGGCATGGGTGGCAGCACCAGCGGCGAGCATAATGACGGGCGCTTGAGGGCCCCCTACCTAGAGAAGCTCTATGGTCCAGAAGTTTATAGCTTGTTCCAGAAAGTGAAACAGATTTTTGACCCATACGGCATCCTCAACCCCGGTGTCAAGATGAATGTTAGTCTAGACGATATACGGCCATTGTTGCGCCAAGAGTACTCCATGGAGCATCTTTACGACCACTTGCCCAGGTCTTAGTTTAAGCAGTTCTACCTCTTGAGTTTTTCAGTTAAAACACTTAAGATGTGCTAGTTCTGTAAGCGCGAGTGGTGGAATGGTAGACACGCTTGTCTGAGGGGCAAGTGCCGTAAGGCGTGGAGGTTCAAGTCCTCTCTCGCGCACCAGATAGCGATATGTTACAATTCAGCATCCGGGCAATTAGCTCAGTTGGCTAGAGCACCTCGTTTACACCGAGGGGGTCATAGGTTCGAGTCCTATATTGCCCACCAAAAATTCATCGTAAATTACAATTTCACAGTTGTACTTGGGCTAAGCATTACTAAATTGGTACAATCAGCAATATGGGCAACCTAATAAATAAGTCAGAAGTCGTGACGCCGTCTATAGCCAGCTTGGCATTGGCTCTAGGCGGCGTGGTCACGGCCTTTTTTATAGTCATTTTTTCTAGGCTAGGTAATAATCAATTTCTAGCCCTGCTGCTAGGCCAAGAAGCCAGCGCCAGCCTGGTGGAAGTTTCCAGTGCAGATATATCAGCGCGGATAAACGAGGCTTTTAGCAACGACTTATTGGGCAGGGCCGTCATTTTTGCTGTCTGGGCATTCGTAGGTTTGTGCGTATTTATTATCATCAATGTACTGACCTCATCACTAGTAGAGGTCAAGCACATTGAAGAAGAAATGAAATATGTTCATCAGCAGAAACAAGCTCGCAGGCGAGAGCTGCTAAAGACGGTGCTTTTCAGGCTCATAGTAGCGCTAGTCTGGGCATCTTTAGGCTATGTCAGTTTACGTTTTATCATTCCTTTTCTAATTGCATCTGGCTTGGTGGCTTTTAGCAGCGGCCGGGTTTGGTTAGACTGGATTATTTTGCTGATGGCCGTCGCGGCAATGTTATTCGCGATGCATTTACATACAATTTTTGCCCGTTTATTTGTGGGCCGAGTACGTCTATGGGCAGCCTAATTGTGCTAAAATAGAGACATAATTAACCGAAGGGAAAGATCATGACACTTCTAATTGTTTTAGGCCTTATTGGAGTCCTGGTCGTTGCTCTGATTGCCATTTACAACAGCTTGGTACGAGCTAATGTCCGAGTTGATGAGGCATTCAGCGACATTACAGTCCAGCTGAAACGCCGAGCCGACCTAATTCCAAATCTGGTTAACAGCGTCAAAGGCTATGCCTCTCACGAAAAGGGCGTGTTTGAAGAAGTCACCAAAGCCCGTACGGCTGTTATGAATGCCCAAGGCGTCCAGCAAACCGCCGAAGCCGAGAACATGCTAACCGGCGCCCTAAAGAGTCTGTTCGCGGTTGCTGAAGCTTATCCTGACCTCAAGGCCAATGAAAACTTCAAACACCTTCAAGAAGAACTAGTCGACACTGAAGACAAGATCCAGGCCGCTCGCCGCTTCTACAACGGCTCGGCTCGTGACCTGAACATCAAGGTCAAGACATTTCCGATCAACCTTTTCGCTGGCGCGTTAGGCTTCAAAGAGCGAGAATTCTACGAAGTTGAAGAAGCTGAAGCCGCTAGTATTGCCAAGCCAACCGACGTTAAATTCTAAATACGACCTAAAAGGGAGCTTGAAACGTGTATAACCAGATTGCGGCTAATAAACGCAAGACCGTGCTGATGATGGGGCTGTTTATTGCTCTGGTAGGTGGCCTGGGCTGGCTATTTGGCGAGTATAGCGGCTCCCCGGCTATCACGCCCTATGTCTTAATTGGCGCTGGTGTCTACGCGCTGATCAGCTACTTTTTGAGCTCCAAACTGGCAATGGCTATGAATGGCGCCCATCAAATTCAGAAGAGGGACAATCCCAGGTTGTGGCGCATCGTTGAGAACTTGAGTATAACCAACGGTATGCCGATGCCTAAGGTCTATTTGATAGATGATCCAGCGCCTAACGCGTTCGCAACCGGCCGCAATCCTAACCAAGCCATTGTCGGCGCCACAACTGGCATTCTGGATATTTTAGACGACACCGAACTGGAAGGTGTGATGGCTCACGAAATGGGGCATGTCAAGAACTATGATATTCGCGTTTCGATTACGGCCTTCGCTTTAGTGGCGGTGATAAGTATTTTGGCTGATATCATGCTTAGGATGACCTGGTTCAGGGACAATGACGACGATAATGGCAGCCAGCTGTTTTTTGTCTTGGGCATTGTCGGGGCGGTTTTAGCTCCTTTAGTAGCTACTTTGATCCAGCTGGCGATTTCTCGCCGTAGAGAGTACCTGGCTGATGCTACTGGCGCCCTGACTACCCGCCATCCCGAGGGCTTAGCTCGCGCCCTGGAGAAAATCGGGCAGACCGGCAGCAGTCTGCGGCGCCAAAACCCATCAACAGCTCACTTGTTCTTTGCCAATCCTTTAAAAGGCAAAATGCTAGCCAGCTTGTTTAGCACCCATCCGCCGATTGAAGACCGTGTCCGTAAACTAATTGAAATGGGCCGGAGCGCTTAAAAAGTCATGGCCAGACCAAAAGCAACTCCTAAAAAATCGGCCAGCCGCACGCTCAAAACCAAACCTTACCGGACTTTTCGCTCCAGCAAACGCATTCGCCACGCTAAACCAATCCTGCCCCCAGCCCGCAAGCTATTTCGCGCCAGCCTAAAGGTCCTCAGTAAAAACTGGAAGCTGTTTTTAAGCATCGTTGCTGCCTATTTTGTTCTCACGATTGTTATGGTCCAGCGGCTAGGGATCGAGGGCGGTATAAGCGAAGCTAAGCTGACGCTGCAGGATGTCTTTGCTGGCAATGGCGGTACTTTGTTGACGGGGTTAACCTTGTTCGGCTACCTAGTTAGTTCTACTGGTGCCACGGCCAACGAAACCGCCAGTTTATATCAGACAATTTTATTAATTGTGACTAGTTTGGCGCTAATTTGGAGCCTTCGTCAGGTCCAGGCCGGCAACAAAGTCCAGGCCCGCGAGGCTTTCTACAAAGGCATGTATCCATTAATCCCATTCGTGCTTGTGTTCCTAGTTATTGTCCTGCAGCTGCTGCCTCTAGTGATCGGCAACTGGCTGTACAGTGTCGTTGTCAGCGGCGGCATCGCCGTCACCATGGCTGAAAAGACGCTATGGATTATTCTAGTAGTCCTGTTGTCGCTTTTGTCATTGTATATGCTCAGCTCGTCGGTTTTCGCGCTTTATATTTCAACCTTGCCGGACATGACGCCCATGAAAGCTTTGCGTTCAGCCCGGGAGCTAGTCCGGCATAGGCGTGGTGTGGTTTTACGCAGGGTACTGTTTTTGCCGCTGGTCATGGTAGTCGTGGCGGCGATAATTATGATACCGGTGATTATTTTTATTACACCGGTAGCTGAATGGCTATTCTTTGGCCTAAATATGCTCGGGCTGGCAGTCGTGCATAGTTATATGTATAGCCTGTACAGAGAATTGCTATGAGCAAATTGACGAAAGCCGAAGCCGTCGAGAGGCTGCCCAAACTACGCGAGCTGATAAACGAATACCGCTATCAATTGAATGTTCATGACGAGTCAACCATGTCTGAGGCTGCCGCTGATAGTCTTAAACATGAGCTGAGCGAGCTAGAAAGCCAACACCCTGAGCTTATCACCCCTGATTCACCAAGTCAGCGGGTGGCCGGCGCGCCGCTGCCTGGATTTGAGTCAGTGCCACACCGTTATCGTATGCTTAGTTTGAACGATGTTTTCAATGAGGACGAAATTGAGGCCTGGATCAGTCGCATTACTAAACTAGTGCCGAACAATCGCCAACTAGAATATTTTATGGATGTGAAGATGGACGGCTTGGCGGCGACGCTGATTTATGAAGACGGTGTGCTGACAACCGCCTTGACGCGCGGCGATGGCTTTATAGGCGAGAACGTAACTCTCAATGTCCGCACAATTGAGTCAGTGCCGCTTAGGCTTAGGCAGGCCAAGGGCTACGAAAAGTTTTCGCGGGGTCGAACTGAGGTGCGCGGCGAAATTGTTATGTATAAGACTGCTTTCGCCAAGCTGAATGACGCAAGGGCCAAGCAAGGTCTGCCATTATTTGCGAATCCCCGCAACTTAGCCGCTGGCACTATCCGACAATTAGATCCTAAATTAGTGGTAATGCGGCCGCTGCAGTTCCATACCTACGATTTGCTGCGTGAGGACTCGGCTGAAGTACCCACCTACGATTATGCCTATAAAGCCCTGCGCGAGCTCGGCTTTTTGGCCAACAAAGAAACTGGCTTGGCTAAATCTGCCGAGGACATTATGAAGTTTGCTAACAAATGGGAAACCATGCGAGCTGATTTGCCATTTAACACGGATGGTTTGGTGATCAAGGTCAACGATCGCGCGCTGTATGCCAGGTTGGGCGTGGTGGGCAAAGCTCCGCGCGGAGCTATAGCCTATAAATATCCTGCCGAGCAATCTACGACTAAGGTTAAAGACATATTTGTTTCAATTGGCCGGACCGGCTCAGCTACGCCTGTAGCTATGCTAGAGCCGGTAGTGGTAGCTGGTAGTACGGTTCAAATGGCTACTCTGCACAATGAATCCGAAGTTAAACGCAAAGACATCCGGGTTGGCGACACGGTCATCGTCCACAAAGCCGGCGATATCATTCCGGAAGTCGTCGAGGCTCTGGTCAAACTGCGTAACGGTTCCGAAAAGGCCTTCCAAATGCCTACTCATTGCCCGGAATGCAATACCAAGCTTGTTAAGCTGAAGGCCGAAGATGCCGTTTGGCGCTGTCCGAATGAAGCCTGCCCATCCAGAGCCTGGAAGCGGATCGAGCATTACGCCTCAAAAGCCGCCCTAGACATAGAAGGCTTAGGCGAGAAGAATGTGATCGCGCTTTTAAATGCCGAGTTAATCAAGGATCCGGCTGATATTTACACCGTTTCTAAAGAAGACTTATTAAAACTCGACCGTTTTGCTGAAATTTCAGCTAGCAAACTCGTCGCGGCTATCCAGGCAAAGAAAAACCCGCCGCTAGCCCGGTTTCTATATGGGCTTGGCATTCGCCACGTCGGTACCCAAACGGCAATTGACCTCAGCAATCATTTCCATGAGCTGGAGAAGCTTCATACTGCCACCATTGATGAATTAAGCAGCGTTGAAGGCATCGGCGAAGTTGTGGCCGAAGCTATCGTCGAGTGGTTCGCCGAACCTAGCAACCATCACTTATTACAGAAGTTTGAAAAATACGGTGTCCAGCCGCAGAAGGTTACAAAAGTCGGTGGACCGCTGAGCGGCAAAAGCTTTGTGGTGACTGGCAGCTTAGAATCTATGAGCCGAGAAGAAGCCGGTGAAAAGATCCGAGCTCTAGGAGGTACTTTCCAGAGCTCGGTAGGCAAAGACACGGATTATTTAGTAGTCGGAGCCAATGTCGGAGCGAGCAAACTCAAAAAAGCCGAAAAACTCGGCACCAAGCAGTTGTCTGAGGCAGACCTGTTGAATATGTTAGGATAAGATCGCAATGAAAGAAGCAGTATTTGTAACCGGCAACGACAACAAAGCGGACTATTTTGCAAGACTGGCAGGTGTAGCCGTCGAGCATCATGCGGTTGAAGGACATGAAATCCAGAGCCTCGATCTACGAGAAGTGGTTACTGAAAAAGCCAGAGTTGCTTACGATCAGCTTCAGCGGCCAGTTGTAGTAGAAGATACCTCTCTCGTCCTCAGAGCCCTTGGAAAACTCCCCGGCACCTTTATCAAATGGTTTATCGACGAACCAAATGGACTAGAAAATGTTTGCAGAATGGTTGATGGCTTTGATGACCGCTCAGCTATTGCTTCTAGTTGTTTCGCCTATTTTGATGGCCAGGATTTTACTTATTTTGATGGTTCACTAGAAGGATCCATAGCTGATCACCCTCGGGCTGATGCTGGATTTGGTTGGAATCCGTTATTTATGCCAATTGGTTACAACGAAACCTTAGGTGAAATGGATCAAGTAACTTTTGAAGGGGTATACCTTCAAATTAAAGCAATTCGTCAGGTGGGCGAGTTCCTACGTTCAGTTGACAAATAATTGGAAAAGGTTATGATTATAAAGAATCGTGCGCTCTAGCGGCGCGTGATCCCGCACCTTTTCTTGAAACTTCGTAATCTGATTGCAGACTACTTCGCTCAGGAAAAGATGAGGGACAAGAACAAAAACTAAAACAAAACCACCTGTCGCTGGGTGGGCGCGCACGAAAAAAGACTGCTTACAAGGCAGTCTTTTTAATCGCACTCACATAAACCTTCATCTGAACGTTAACAAATATACACGACCCAAGTATATTTGTTAACGTTCTTGGATAAAAACAGTTTTGGGTTGCTTATAGATTGTTTTCAATTCGGTAGTAAAATATGTGTGGAGGATATTATGCTTGAACCCAATCCTGAAGTAGTGGAATTTGATGTTCATTTACAAGTTAGAACCACGCCCGAGCGAATTGTCGGTTTAATTGCTGGTCTGCGAGAAATAGCCGTTGCGCCCGTTAAAATGGAAATGATAGACCTGCAGGGTAATAGGCTTTTATTTGAGCTGCCAGAAATGGTTTTCGATCCAAAAGTCGTCAGTAGGGAGGAATTTCAACATTTTTATAAACGGTACTCTAAAGACGAAACGCCCAGTGTTCTACCGAGTTCAGTGTTTAATAAATTAGCAGCTGGCGTGGACGAGGATAAAAAGAGTTTCGATAAGAAAGGCAAAGTTGAGTCTGTAGATCGAGGCGCGCTCGTTGAAAGATGCAGGGCGGTACTTGAGGGGAATGTAGAAGACTTTAGAGGGACAAAAACTAGGGGGTTAATTAATGGCTTTTTAGGCTATAGCGAAAGCGTGGTTGCTCAACTAAGTTCGAGGCCTGAAGTATAGTTTTGGTGGAGATACGGGGACTCAAACCCCGGACCTCCGGCCTGCCAGGCCGGCGCTCTAATCAACTGAGCTATATCCCCTTGAGAAGTTACCGCGTAAATTATACACGAATCTGAAGCTACTGATACAATAGTGCAATGGTAATAACGAGAGCTAAACCTTTTGTTTGGATAGCAGCAATTCTTTTCGTAATTTTTGGCGTTATTTGGTGGAAGTCGGTTTACTCTAATCCGGAACGAGTTTTTCGGATGATGATAGCTAATAGCCTCAACCTTAATGGCGTTACACGCGAAGTAGTACAAACAAACAATGGCCAGGAAGTATCTCAGAGAATTCAGCTTAGTTTTGGCTCGAATCCGGCGGTCCGGGCGGTGACAAAATTAACCGAAGAGGCTGGCAATACAACCGTTATTACCGAGAGCCTGGGCACGCCGACGCGCGACTTTGTCCGCTATAACTCCATCAAAACGACCCAAACTAAGCAAAACGGTGATCCATTAGATTTTGCTTCGGTACTTGGGATTTGGGGCGGTGATACTGCTGACACCGAGCAAAATGTTACCAACGGCGAACTATATAACGAAGCAGTGCTGGGCGTAGTGCCTTTTGGCCGTTTAGCTCAGGCCCAGCGCGACGACCTGATTAAGCTGATTGATGACGAAGAAGTTTACGAAGTTGATTTCGCAAAAACCGAACGCAAGCTCGAAAACCGCCGGCCGCGCTATACATATGAAGTTGCTGTCGATCCGGAAAAGTACGTCAAACTGCTCAAAAGGTTTGGCGAACACGCCGGACTCAACCATCTTGGCCCGCTTGACCCGGCCAACTATGCCGATGCTGATAAGCTAGGTTTCAAATTTACAGTTGATGTCTGGTCTAGGCAGTTAGTAAATGTTTTCTATGGCAGCGGTGAGCGCCAGGAGAATTTATCGGGCTACAATGCTGCCAAAAATGTAGCCATTCCGGCGGACGCTATAAGTATAGATGAACTCCAGCAACGACTTCAGGAACTCCAGTAACCACTTGAACCTGTATAATTTAGTTTAGTAATGAAAAAAATCGCCAAAGCTCTAGTGGTCGCGGTCCTCGGCAACCAAGTCCGTCGATTGCGCCGCAAACACGATATTAAAGTCGTGGCGGTGGCCGGCAGCATAGGTAAGACGACTACAAAGCACGTTATTGCCCGTTATTTGGAAAAAAGCGCTCATGTACGCTACCAGTCTGGGAACTACAATGTTTCTGTTTCGGTTCCTTTAGTCTTTTTTGATGAACCAATGCCATCTTTATTTAATCCAATCGCCTGGCTGAAACTGTTTCTGCGTAATGAGCGCCAAATCCGTGATTACTACGTATCGGATTTAGTAGTCGTAGAGCTTGGCACGGATGGTCCTGGCCAGATGAAACAGTTCGCTAAATATTTACATGCCGACGTTGCCGTGCTGACAGCAATTGCGCCGGAGCATATGGAATTTTTTAAATCCATGCAGGCTGTTACTAAAGAAGAGCTGGTCATTCTAGAATTTAGCGATAAATTAATTGTCAGCCGCGACGACGTCAATCCGAGTTTAATAACTAAAGACCACATAACTTACGGCCTAAAGGATGATAGCGATTACCGCCTGATACCTAGAGGTGAAAATGTTACCATCCATGGTCCTGGGCAAAATATCAGTCTGACAACTAGCTTAGTAGGCAGCCATGTGCAAAAGAGCTTAGCAGCCGCAGTAGCTGTGGCGGACAGCCTGGGGATTAAGGTTTCTGACCCTGCTGAAACTTTGGCCGCAATTGAGCCAATGCCAGGACGGATGCAGCTATTCCCTGGCTTAAACGGTTCGCAAATTATCGATGATACTTATAATAATGTTTCTCAGGTGCCTTTAATGGCGGCGCTTGATGTTCTATACGCTTGGCCTGCCGCTAAGCGAATTGCTGTACTCGGAAACATGAATGAACTGGGCGAATATAGCAAAGGCGCCCATGAGCAAGTTGGCGCCTACTGCGATCCTAAAAAACTAGATTTGGTGATTACTATCGGCCCCGAGGCAAATAAGTATCTGGCGGCAGCTGCAGAAAAAGCCGGCTGCGAGGTCGTTAAATTCGATAGCCCATACAAAATCGGTGAATACTTAAAACCTAAACTAGAAAAAAACATGGTGGTATTACTCAAAGGCTCCCAGGATCGAGTTTATTTGGAAGAAGCCGTAAAGCCGCTGCTGCGCGATACTTCTGAGCGCCCCAAGCTAGTTAGGCAAAGCCCTGTGTGGCTGAGTAAAAAAGAAAAACAATTTCCTTCATGAAGATATTAGTACTAGGGGGCGGCAATTCCATTGAACGAGAAGTCTCGTTCCGTTCAGCTCGTGCCGTCAGCACTGCCTTGCGTCAGGCTGGTTTTAAGGTAAGTGAGGCCGATCCGGCCGATGGACTGAAGATTCTTGATTCACTGGAACCTGACACTATCGTTTTTCCAATTTTGCACGGCGCTGGAGGCGAAGATGGCGAGATCCAAAAAGCTCTAGAAAGTAGAGGCCTGCCTTATTTGGGTACAGTCAGCGAGGCGTCTGTAATATGTTTTGATAAAAACTTAGCCCGCCAAGTTTATCAAAAAGTTGGCTTACCAATCGCCTCAGGCGAAAAAGTAACAAAAGACTCTTATCAGGCCAGCTTACTGACCAAAAAGCCGCATGTTTTAAAGGTCGCTAAAGGCGGCTCCAGCATTGGAACCCTTATCGTTCGCAATCCAGCCAAAACAACGCTAGCTCAAATTGAAGAAGTCTTTAAACTCGACAGTGAAGCTGTTGTAGAAGAATTAATTATTGGTATTGAAATCACAGTGCCAGTCTTTGACAATAAGGCTCTACCCGTTATTGAAATAAAGCCGCCCTTAAACCCTGGCTGGTTTGATTATTTCAGCAAATATAGTGGCGTGACTCAGGAATTGTGTCCACCAGCTTCTATTAACTCAGAATTACAAACCCAGGCTCAACGATTTGCAGAAGAGGCTCATAAAGCGCTTGGGTGCAGGCATTTATCCAGGACAGATCTAATTGTCAAAAGCGATAATAGTATGGTTTTGCTTGAAACAAATGTTATACCCGGGTTAACCGACCAAAGCCTCTACCCAAAAGCTGCGGCTGCTGCTGGTATGTCAATGCCCGAGCTTACAAAAGCCTTTGTCGGACTTGTAAAACGAGATTACGGGTTATAATGACTGACATGTCTGAATTTGACTATTCAACTGCTCAAGTATATTTCCGTGAGAAGTTTGTCCCGTTTAACGAAGCAAATGTCAGTATCGCCAGCTCGCCGGTGCTTTATGGCCTGAGCGTTTACACCGTTTTTAGTGTTAACTGGAATGATCAAGAGAAAAAACTTTATGCCTTTCGGCTAAGAGACCATTACGACCGATTAATTAACTCAGCTAGGATTATGGATTTCCATTCATTTATCACTGATTGGAGCTACGACCGCTTTGAAAAAACTGTAACCGATTTAATACACAAAAATAACATACAGGAAGACGCGCTAGTACGGGTTACTGTATTTATAGATGAACTAGCAGCGGGCACCAAGATCCATGGGCTAAAAAACAGCGTCAACGCCTATATTAATCCCATGGGTGAAATTTTGCCTCTAACGGGTGTAAATCTTTGCATATCGAGCTGGGTTCGCAACTCTGATAATTCGATACCGGCTAAGGCAAAAATTAATGGCAGCTACGTCAACGCTAGTCTTATGAAAAACGAGGCGTTATTAAACGGTTACGATGACGCTATTGCTCTCGACCACCATGGCCATGTGGCGGAAAGCACGGTAGCTAATTTATTCATAGTCCGCGGCGGTAAGTTGGTGACACCAGATACATCAACCGATATTCTAGAAGGAATAACGCGGGATAGCTTGATTGAATTGGCACCTACGCTGGACTTGATGGTGGAAGAACGAAGCATTGATCGCACCGAGCTTTATAAATCCGAAGAAGCTTTTTTGTGTGGCACAAGCGCTCGGATCACGCCAATCTTATCTATAGACAAACGTCCGATTGGGAGTGGCAAAATCGGCCTGATTACAACTAAGCTCATGAAAGAATATGAGGCTATCCAGCACGGCGCAGATAAACAGTTTGATGCCTGGCGCCAAGCAATCTAAAATAACCTCTTGATTTATAGGAAATTAAGGCAGAGAATGAACAATAAGTAAAGAGTGAGTAAAAATGGCAACTGTCGAATCTGATTTGAGAGTGGAAGCTTCCGGTGAGATGGAAGCACAACAGCTCATCAGTCAATACGTTTTTATCGAAGACAAGGCTGAATGTTTAAAACCCGATTCACCGCGAGAAATGTTTTATGTTGATACCTCAACCGAGATGGAGAAAGCTTTAGGAGTCTGTGCCAGATGTCCTGTATTGTTCGCGTGCGCCGAAATGGCGGTACTTGCCTTCGAGGAATATGGCGTGCTAGGCGGTATGTCGGAACGTGAGCGACGCCGTATCCGAAAGGAGATACTGACCCCGATTAGAGAAGAGACAGGAATCACCCGAAAAGAAGTGACTAATCGAGACATGTTGATGTCTGTCTTCCGCCTGCCTGTGGAGCATCCACAGCGCCAGCGTTTCCGCAGGGTTATAGAAAGACGCGCCGAAAAGTACTTGCTTAAACACGGGCTCAAGATTACAAAAGAACAGGTATAATAGCCTGGTATGAGTCGCTACAACCCGAAGGAAATCGAGCCCAAATGGCAGAAGATCTGGGAAGACCAAGGTATTTATGTTGTTGATTTCGACTCGCCAAAGCCGAAGTTTGTTGGCTTTGGAATGTTTAACTACCCTAGCGGGGCAGGTATCCACGTTGGCCATGCCCGGAACTTTACAATTCCGGATGTCATAACACGGGTTAAGCGGCAGCAGGGCTTTGAGGCTTATCAGCCGGTTGGCTGGGATAGCTTTGGTCTGCCCGCGGAAAACTATGCTATCAAAACTGGTGTAGCGCCGCAGGAATCAACCAAAACAGCCATTGCTAAATACTACGACCAGTATCGGGCCATGGGATGGGCGGTGGACTGGACCAAAGAGATCAGTACTGCAGACCCGAAGTACTACAAATGGACTCAGTGGTGCTTCAGCAAATTATTTGAACATGGTTTGGCCTACCAAAAAGAGTCAGCCCAGTGGTGGTGCGAGTTTGATAAGACGGTGCTTGCTGACGAGCAAGTCGAAACCGGCAAATGCTGGCGTTGCGGTAACCCGGTTGTAAAAAAGAGCCTCAAGCAATGGTTTTTCAAAATCACCGACTACGCCGATGAAATGTTGGAAGCGACGGACTCCTTAGACTGGACCCCGTCAGTAAAAGCTAGCCAAAAAGCCTGGATCGGCCGCAGTGTCGGCGCCGAGATTGATTTTGTTGTTGAGGGTGTTCAAAAAAAGATCAAAGTCTTTACCACCCGAGTCGACACGCTATTCAGTGCCGCTTTCCTTGTTTTAGCTCCCGAGCATCCCTTAGTAGCAATTATTACGACTGATGAACAGAAAGAAGCGATTGATAAATATGTCAGTAATACCCTGCAAAAAACAGAAGTTCAACGCCAGCAGGATGCCGACAAAGAAAAAACCGGCGCTTTCACCGGCGCCTATGCCGTTAATCCTGCCAATGACGAAACAATTCCAATCTGGATCGCGGATTTTGTTTTAGCCGGCTACGGTACGGGCGCGGTTTTTGGGGACATCCATGATGAGCGCGACTGGGAATTTGCTCAGAAATTTGATATCCCAACTCGGGTGACTTTAGTACCGGAGGATCCGGTTGAAGCCGAAAAAGTAAAGAATAAAGAATACTGCTTCCATGACGAAGGCGTTTTAATTGATTCAGGTGAATTTACTGGCTTAAGAAGCGAAGCGGCCCGCGAGAAGATCACCCAGTGGTTAGAAAAAGAGAAAGCCGGGCGGGAAAAAGTAAATTACAAAATGAGGGATTGGCTCGTTAGCCGTCAGCGCTACTGGGGTGCACCGATTCCGATTATCCATTGCCCGAAAGATGGTGCCGTAGCCGTTCCGGAAAAAGATTTGCCGGTGGAGCTGCCTGAGATCGCTAATTATCAGCCGACCGGAGGCAACACATCAGTGCTGGCAGGCGTGGAGACTTGGGTCAATACTACCTGCCCAAAGTGCGGTGGTCCGGCTAAACGCGAAACCGACACCATGGACGGCTATATTTGTAGTAGTTGGTATTTCCTGCGCTATCTAGACCCTATGAATAATCAACAGGCCTGGAACCCTGAGCAAGTCAGCAAGTGGATGCCTATAGATTTTTATAACGGGGCCGACCATGCGACAGCTCATCTGTTATACGCTCGATTCTTCACGCGTTTTTTCCATAAACTAGGCCTGGTTAACACCCCCGAACCGTTTAAAAAAATGGTATTCAACGGCAAGATTAAAGCCCATGATGGCGCGGCCTTTAGTAAAAGCAAAGGTAATGGCATTGACCCGCTAGAAGTGATCGGGCAAGGCTATGGTGCCGACTCGATTCGACTGTATGAAATGTTTGCGGCGCCTGTAGAGTTTGACGTGCTATGGGATCAGCAAGGTATCCCAGGCACTTACCGTTTCCTAAACCGGATTTGGGTGCTTGTTCAAGAGCACCTGAAACAGACGAAAAATACCAATAACCAGAGCCAAGTTAAAGAATTGCAGCGGGCCGTGCATGCAGCTACAAAAAAAGTTACAGAAGATTTGAGTGATATGAGCTTCAATACCGCTATAGCCGCCCAGATGGAGCTGGTGAATGAGCTTTACAAGCTAAAAACTATGATGCCGTTAGGATCCAAAGAGTGGCAAGAGGCGCTTGCGACATTATTACAGCTAGTGGCACCTTTTGCGCCACACATAGCCGAGGAACTTTGGCACCAGCTAGGACACACTGATACGATTCATATTGATCACTGGCCGACATGGGACGAATCGCTACTGGCTAGAGACATAATTACGATCGTAGTACAGGTAAATGGTAAGGTCAGGGCGAACATTGAAATTGCGGCTAGTGCCAGCGCGGAACAAGTACTTGAGGCAGCCAAAGCTGACCAAAGGGCCGCCAACTATCTAAAAGGCCAAAAAATCAAAAAAGAAGTCTACGTGCCCAAAAAACTCGTCAACTTCGTAGTTTAGCAAGGATTGCAGCTGGGATCTGCTACCAACGTAGGCTCTCTCGGTTTGAGGTCTGGGTCGGCGATTACAAATGCAGTTAAAAAAACGCCTAACGAAACCGTACCGACTGTAATCGCTCGGAACCAGGTAGTATTGGCTTCCTCAATTGCAATCATGGCTTGGGCAGTAGTTGGGTCAATTTCCGGGCTATGGGGTTCAAACATAAACCCTAGTAGACAACTACTTATTTAAAAAATCAATGAGTTATTTAGCTATATTTAGCTTCCATTCGTATGAGTCGTCTTGCTCAAAATCAAAAATTTGACCTTCAGGCTGAGTGGCTGAAAATATTTTTCTGTCATAAAAAGTAGAAAGCGCAGGGCTGTGCCATCCTACTTCGCTTTTGCTTTCATAATGTAGCTCGTGCGGGCTTCTTGACGGTTGTATGACAACTCCCTCTGGTGCATACGCACCAGGGAACTGTAAGACATTATTAGGCTGTGATTCCATGTTTCGCTCACCCATATTTAGTACATTATATCACACTTGTCAATAAACGTCAATATTGTCCTTGAGTTTATCCGTTGTTCGCGCTATAATAGACATCAACATTCATCAGTTTAACAGATAAGGAGCGTGACTAGTTATGGGTAAACCCAAAAAACGAACCAGTCCCCGCCGAACCGGAACCCGCCGCAGTCACTTGGTGCTCAAACTGGCACGCAAAGTCAACGCGACGTCGCCGGTGAA
Organism: uncultured Candidatus Saccharibacteria bacterium; assembly: GCA_964463635.1. Classification (GTDB taxonomy): domain Bacteria; phylum Patescibacteriota; class Saccharimonadia; order Saccharimonadales; family CAZARM01; genus CAYXCB01. The sequence continues at coordinate 3,404 of CAYXCB010000007.1, read as the reverse complement.
GGTGTTTACCACTCGTCGCGAAACCGGTCGTTCGACTCTGAGGGATGAGCCCTCACGCTCAGACACGAAGAGCAAAAAGCCTGAAAAGACTAGTGCTTAAGTAGGATATACTACTGTTAGACTTTTGAAAGTAACCAGAGATAACTTAACAATATATGAGTGCTAACCGTCACCTAGGCCGCATCATTGCGCTTCAGACGCTCTACGAGCAGGATTTTCGCCGTGCTTGTAATGACAAGACCTTCAAATTAGAGAAGGTCCTAAAGCGCAACATTAGCCGTTACAAGGATATGGTTGATGACCGCGAGTTCATCGAGCGGTTAGTGTTTGGCATATCCAAGGCCGAAACAGACCTAGACGAACTATTACAGCCCTTGGCTCAACAGTGGCCTATGGATCAAATTGCCCGAATGGATCGTATCGTATTGCACATAGGCGCATACGAATTAGTGCATGAGAAAGACACCCCGCCGAAAGTTGTTATCAACGAAGCCGTTGAGCTGGCCAAAGGCTTTGGCGGCGAGAATTCATCCAAATTTATCAATGGCGTGCTGGGTACATTGCTCAGACAAATTGACCCGACCCTTAAGCCCTCAAAGAAAGTAAAAGATGAAAAGTAAGCATTACACATCGTATAACGTATATCGTATATCGTATAACGGCCGGAACATTTCAGGACCGCGTAATACGTTATACGTAATACGTCATACCGCCAAACCGGAGGCTTGGCTGTGAAGCGACCTAAGCCCGTACAGGGATTAAAGAAATTTGTCCGTACCAGACGACCTCAGATCAGTGAGGTCGTTCGTGAGCCAACAGCTGGGGGTGTGATCTTTCGCCGGGGTGCAAAGCGGGAAATTGAAATCCTGCTGATTCAGGACGCCAAAAACCGCTGGACGATTCCAAAAGGCCATATCGAGGAAGGCGAAAGCGCCAAAGATACCGCAGAGCGCGAAATCCGCGAAGAAACCGGCCTGCAGCAGATGAAAGTCCTCAACTGGCTCGGCAAGATCAACTTCCGTTACCGCCGCGGCTCCAGCCTGGTGCTTATGACAACCGAAATTTTCCTGGTCAAGGGTGTAGGCGACACTGATAAATTGCAGGCTGAAGATTGGATGAATGGTATTAAATGGTTTTCAGCTGCTCAGGCATTGGATAAAATCGAGTATGATGATATTGGTAAATTAATTCTATTAGGCCTCAAAAAAATAAGAAACGACAATCTATGACGACAGCTTACAGTAGACAGCTTACAGTAGACAGCAGTTTACGAATTTTCCTCATTGCTCATTGCTCATTGCTCAGGACTCAAGGCTAAGTTATGGACATTTCAATTTATCAAGCATTCGCAACTCAGCATCTAGGCGGTCCTTTTAACGACTCCGAACTACTATTGACAGCCTTTACTCATCGCAGTTATGTCAACGAACACAAGAAAACCGTCAAAGAGCACAATGAACGTCTGGAATTCTTGGGTGACGCGGTCCTGGAACTGGTGGTCACGGAATATTTATATAGCAACTACTCTGAACCCGAAGGTGTGCTGACTAACTGGCGCAGCTCGCTGGTGCGGACGGAAAGCATCAGTGCTGCCTCATCCAGGATAGAATTTGAGCCTCTGCTGCGGCTAAGCCGGGGAGAGAAACGTGGTACAGCCCGTGCCCGGGCTCAAATCCTGGCCAACTGTTACGAAGCAGTGATCGGCGCTTTGTATCTAGACAAAGGATACGACGCAGCCAAAGTATTTATAGAAAAAAGCCTGATTACAACATTTGAGGATATTCTCAAAACCGGCTCATGGCTGGATCCAAAATCGCACCTGCAGGAAATAGTCCAAAGCAAAGATGGCTTTACACCGCAGTATAAAGTTCTAGACGAAAATGGTCCTGATCACGACAAGCTCTTTACTGTCGGCGTATTTGTCAACGGCAAACTCAAGGGTGAAGGCCAAGGCCCTAGCAAACAAGCCGCCCAGGTCTCTGCAGCCGAAGCCGCCCTGTTGGCTTATAAGTAGTTTATTTCGGCGCTTACTCTGTAAGCTACCCCGACACACTTTCTTTGGTCGCAAAGAAAGTGTGCAAAGAAACGACAGCCCTTCCAGTTCTTTATGATTTCATTGTCAATTCGGCACAATGCTCCAGACAATCGTCCGCCCTAGGCGGACTAAATCTTCCGCATTTATTGTGCCTTTGACATTCAGTCATCAGGAACTTCCAGAGCCTGACCTAAGACCATTGCCTAAAGGCTACTTAGTATCTGCAAATAGAATCCGCGATAGCGTAATCTATTTGCACGTCTTTCCGGTCGGTTTTTGCCACCTTTTGGCGGTCCAAAAGGTGGAAGGATTGGTTCTTGGAAAGAAGCCCCCTTGCGTCTCCTTGACAACAGAGGCGGTTATCTGTAGAATAACCAGGTTATTAACCAACTTTAACAGGGAAGTGAGTTTAGAATGTTAGTCATTCGCATGCAGCGTACCGGCCGCAAAGGCCACGCTCAATTCCGCGTAGTCGTCCAAGACTCACGCCGGACCCCCACTAGTGGCAAGATTGTGGCCCAAATTGGCCACTTCAACCCCCATAGTAAAGAAACAGTAATAGATAAAGAAAAAGCCGCTTTGTATATGAAGAATGGTGCTCAGCCATCTGACAGAGTCGCCCGTTTGCTGAAATCAGAAGGCGTCAAGCTGCCTTCATGGGTTCAGCTAGAATCTAAAAAGCAAGGCCAGATTCGCCACGCCGAAAAGCTGCGACGTAATCGGCCTGATGAGCCAAAAAAAGAAGTAGTTACTGAAGCACCTGCCGACGAAGCAGCGCCTGAAGAGGTTGCTGAGGCTCCGGCAGAGGAATCAACTTCTGATGAAGTCGCTTCCACAGAACAAGCTACTGAAACACCGGAAGCAGAAGCCGCCACCGAGGAACCTGCAGTAGAAGCGGCAGCTGAAGAAGTAGCCGCAGCCGAAGAGCCAGAAGCAAGCGAAGCGCAGCCCAGCACTTCATCAGAAGATGATAGTACTGCGGAAGTAGCGACAGCGGAAAATCCTGAAACCGAAGCCCCAGCTTAATTTAAGCAGCTCGTGCAAGAAAAACGCCCGTCAAATGAAGAGGCGCTTTGTTATAATGGAAATACTTACTAAGTGACTGAGGAGTCTGAACATGAGTACTATTGACCAGCAATTCGTAGAGTTTATCGTAAAATCCCTAGTTGGAAAGCCTGATGATGTCGTTGTTGAACGGCGAATCGATGAAAAAGGCGTATTACTGGAGCTCACAGTTGATCCGGAAGATTTAGGCCGGGTAATTGGCAAACGCGGCGCTACAGCCCAGAGCCTGCGAACACTATTACGCGCTCTTGGCACCAAGAACGACGCCCGTTATAACCTAAAGATTATCGACAACGGCCCGCCC
>CAYXCB010000006.1:0-26310 GCA_964463635.1 uncultured Candidatus Saccharibacteria bacterium | reverse complement strand
TTTGTTTGGTCGGGGTGAAAGGATTCGAACCTTCGACCTGACGGTCCCAAACCGCCCGCGCTACCAGACTGCGCCACACCCCGATAAGACGTCAAAAGTATAACTAATCTATCTGTTTTTTGCTAGTTATTCGTGGCCTAGGACTTAATTTTGTGTTATAATAAGCATATGCATAGTACTTTCGCATTTGAGTGCCCAGCGCATTTTCTCGCTGAGCAACGGACTGAGCTGTACAAGTGGTACTGCTCAGGAGTAGCGGAAGCGAAAAATACGCTGAGTGCCAAGAACGACTTGCAAGGTCGAACTTGCTTCGGCCTGGAAAGGCGTGGTGCGTAAGTAATATGAAGTACGCGTCCATCTTTGCTACTATTCTGCTCATTTGGATTGCAGTCATCTTGATGGCCCTAACCCGCGATTCCTCCCGTGAAGTATTTCAACTTTATCTTTCGGTTATGGCGTCTACTCTTTTGCTCTTTTTAATTGGTTTCGGTAAGAAATAGGACGCCTTAGTAATGCAAAAATCAGTCGCGGCCATCAAGCGCAACCGGACGGCGCGATTGGCGAAGTTGCTGACCCGTTCTTATTACTTGCACCGCAGAGGCCAGAGCGAAAAAGTTTACTCATTGGTTTGCGAAGAATTTCTGACTCTTGGAGGGGTCTACGTAAAGTTCCTCCAGGGAGTGTTGCTTCGAAGCGAGGTTATGCGCCGCTGGCACAATCCGGAGCGGCTGAAAATATTTGAAAATCTAGAAAGCGAGCCCCTGAATGTAGTGGCTATCCTGCAGCACGAACTAGGTCCGGAAAAAGTAAAACAAATTAAGGGTATCCAGCCTGAGCCATTTGCGGCCGGCAGTTTTGGGCAGGTTTATTATGGCCAGCACGTAAATGGCACGCCGATTATAGTTAAAGTACTCCGGCCTATGATCCGCGAGTTATTGCGCTACGACCTGAGGCTTATTACTATCTTCAGCCGGCGTTTTTATTCGAGGCTCTACCCTAACATGGATCTCAATATCGATGAAGCTGTCCGTGATTTCCGGCAATCAACACTGCGAGAGACAGATTACGTGTCTGAGGCGGATTTTGCTAACGAGCTATACCAACAGTACAAGGACCATGAAACTTTTATCATTCCTGAAACCTTTCTAGACCTATGCACACCGAATATTATTGTCCAAGAATATTTAGAAGGTTTATCTGTCGCGCAATTGATAAAGCTGCAAGCCCAAGGGGTCGACCCCCAGACATATGTGGCCGAAACTATTGGCTCTGATCTGGATACTCAGTTGGAAACTTTGGGTTTCGAAGCCCTAAACGGTATTTTCAATTTGCGGCGTATCCAGGGCGATCCTCATCCGGGCAACATACGGCTCATGAGCAATAACCGGGTTGGCTTGATCGATTTTGGCATTTTTGCCGTTACACCGCCAAATAAGGCCGCTTTGTTTGGCTTAATTGACGAGTGGAATCAGCTATATGGCGATAGTAAAAGCATCGCAAATTTATTTGAGCAGTTTATCCGTTTCTTTGTCAGCGATTTGTACCGGGCGCTCAGGAAGCTCAACTCAATAAACCGCCAAGACATTGAGGACAGTGGCTTCTCGCAGGTGATTGGCAGCGTAGCTCAGGAAACCTTCAGCAAGGCTACCGGCGAAAAAGACCTGGGCGCCGTTATTCATGACGGCCGCATCCTGCAGATTATCAATCAAATGGTCAACAAAGATAACCGTTTTGGTTTAGTGATGCGGCTTGAGGCTTCAGAAATTTTGCGGGCAGCTCAAACCTATATCACTTTAGTTGAAACGCTGGGCCGGCGAGGCGTAGTACTGCCAATTGTCTTTGACCGCGTGGTTAAGCAGGTTGAGATAGACCACCCTGGTTTGCGCCATCAGGCAGACGATAGTATGGGTATAGGTGATGCCCTAGAAACAGTTAGCAACTGGTTAGAGCGAGTAGCTGACCGCGACCCTGCCCTCTTTCGCCAATTAACTGATCGTATTAAACTAGGCAGGAAGAAACCTGAGCCGATAAAGGAGATCACAAATGCTTAAAGCAAATGAGACACCCTTTCAGGGTTTCTCATCGCACCGGCAAAATGGAATACATTTTGGCGGGCTGCTCTTCCCAAAAGACAAGAATTAAGAGGAGAACCAAATGCTTAAAGAAGCAATGTTATTCATCAAATACCCATACACCGCTGGAGTGATTGCTACTATTTGGCTAGGCAGCGCCGCATTGTTAGCGCTTAACAGTGATCTGCCGATGGTTGCTATCGTAAGTATCGATATGTTCGCCAGCACCTTCATCGCCTTCCTTGGCTTCACCGGAAAAAAAGAAATCTAGAGAATTCGTTGAATTTGTTTGATTGATTTGGCTAGGCCAGCTTCATTTGTTTCGATCAGAACCGCGTTAAATTGCAACAGACCTTGATCTTCCAGAATATTCTTATTAATTTTGCCGTCTCGCCACCGTTCTATAATAATTTCAGTTTTTACACCCAGGCTGGAGTGAAGAATACCGCACATACCCACGTCGGTTATATGAGCTGTGCCTTTGGGCAGCACCATCGCATCGGCTGTTGGTACATGCCAATGATCGCCAATCACCGCGCTGACTTGGCCGTCTAGGTAATAACCGATTACTACTTTTTCACTGCTAAAGTCGCCATGAAAGTTAATAATTGTCGCCGCTCGTTTAACTGCGGCGTTTTCAGCCAATATTTTATCTATAGCCAGCAAAGGATTTGTCATAATTACTTCTTTACCAACTTTTAAACCCATAAGAGAACTAATCAGTACCGGCCCTTCGGTTGTTTGGAAATATTTCCAGCCTTTGCCTGGCGAATCCGGCATATTAGCTGGCCCGATTACAGGTTGACTGTCATCTTCGAGCAACGGCCAAAGTTCTTTTTGCGCCGGCGTATGGTTGCCACCTGAAAAGAAATCGACCCCAAAAGATTGCAGCCGCTGCATATCGCCAGGCAGCATGCCCTTGCCCTCGGTAACGTTTTCAGCTTGGGCTATAACTAAATCAATACTTTGCTGCTTTTTCAGTTCAGGCAAAACTTTAGACACAACCTCAATACCGGGCTCACCCATCACGTCCCCAATATATAAAATTTTCATTAATTTACTTTCTGCTTGATGAGATCAAGCAGTTCTGGGAACTGGGCAAATTTTGGATCTAAATGAGAGCTAAAGTGTTGCATGCCTGGAAATAGCACTATTTCAGTACCTAACTGATTAGCAACCCATTTTGCGCCTTCCAACGGACAGTAGGGGTCATTATCAGAATGAATCACAATAAACTGTTTGGCTTTATTTTTAATTCTCTCGTAGTCATATGGAATATCGACATCTTTTAAATCATCCCTGTCCAAGTTACCCCTAAAGGTGCCCACCAAAAGTGCCGTATTGACAGTGATGTTTTCCGGCAAAGCTTGCAGCAAGCCAAGAATTGCCACTGATCCAGATGAATGTCCAATGATTAGGTTGTCATTAAAGTCCCAGTTGCTGCTTAGCAAAAATTTATTGTATGTATCAATGTTTGGCTGCTGGGCATCAGGCAAATCTGGAACCCAAACTTCATAGCCAAGAGTTTCTAATTCTTGCTTAAGCCAGGGGAACCAGTTGTTCTGGCTACTACTGGCCGTACCATGAAGTATTATTGCCCGTTTCATATCTCAAAAGCTACACCATTAACAGGCTTTATGAAGCGGGTGTTCTGCTTTTCGAAAAATCCTTCCAGGCGATCGTACATTTCCTGGCGCCACTGGTCATTCCACATCCAATCATGTATTGGCACGATAGTTTTGGGCTTTAATTTATCCGCCATTCTCACGGCTTCGATCGTAGCGCCCCAAGGCCCGGAAACCGGTAAGAAGAGTATGTCTTTTGTCTCGGTTAAATGATGGCTGTCGCCCGGGTGAGTTATTAAGTTTTTATAATGCACTCGAATATTTTGGCAGGGCGGCGGAGCTAGCGGCTCCATGCTTTCATGCGCCAGGAGTTCTATGTCAACCAAGTTATCTGAAACTGAACTTGCGTTCGTGATACCCATTTCTTTCAGCTGGGCTACTGTCGATTCGGTAGAAGTGAAAGATACTTCCGGAAAACGCTTCACGATGGCTTTAACAAACTCCGGATAAAAATGATCAAAATGTTCATGCGTGATTATTACTCTGTCGAGCCTGGGCCATGAATTAAGATTTAGAGGTTGAGGTTGCCAAGCAAATTCACCCGGATCAAACAAAACAGTATGTTCGTCGTCTTCGACTAAAACGCACGCATGAGAGTATTTAGTAAGTTTCATGGTTTTATTATCTCACGAACCAATCGGGTAGTGGATCCGCAAAGCAAATAGACTCAAGTGCAGAAATGTGTTTGTCCCTAGGAATACCCGAATAGGTTTTACGATAAACCGTAGTTACACTTCCAAAGACAGCCGTATCCCAGTTAAATCCTAAATTCTTGGCAACCGACTCAACTGCGTCTTTACTCTTACCTTCGATTTCAATAAAAGGGTCAATCCATGGCCATTCATCAAGCACAATTTCAGTGTTGTCGAATGTCCAAGTTTCCCGCTTAGATTCTTGGTATGAATGCACTGTCAGGCCAATTGCTAAGAAAATATCTCGGGTGCGTTCAAATGAGCTGGTTGTTATTTCAATTTCTTTTGCTCCCCCGAATTCTTCTTCTTTCATTTCCTTGTAGGTAACCGTGATCTTATTGCCCTCATCACGAATCCTCACCCAACCGCCTTTGTCTGTTTGTAGATGACGGTCGGGAAAGTCCATGATAACGCGCTTCATGAGGCGCATTGGCTGCTCTAAATTTGCACCTAGTTCTTTCAGTTTGAAGCGAATTTTATCATGGTCTACATTTATGAACTTGGCTTCAATTTCTGTCTGCATGATGACTATTTGGCGAATTCGATGGCACGGGTTTCGCGGATGACATTGACTTTGATCGTACCGGGATACTGCATGGTTGATTCAATCTTGTTGGCGATATCGCGAGCTAGCTTAATTGCGCTTAGATCGTCTATCGAACCGGGACGTACAAAGACGCGGACTTCACGGCCGGCGCTGATTGCGTAGGATTTCTCAATGCCGTCAAAGCTGTTGGCAATATTTTCCAGGTCTTTCATGCGTTCTGCGAAGTTTTCGGCTGAAATGTTTCTAGCCCCAGGACGGGCCGCACTAATGGCATCAACAACTCGGACAATTAGAGCTTCGGTAGTAGTAGCATCTACGTCGTCGTGGTGCTGTTCAGCGGCCAAGGCCACTTCTTCAGGCGCGCCATACTTGCGCAGCACCTCGCCGCTAATGTGGTGGTGCTTGCCCTCGACTTTATGGGTTAGGGCTTTGCCTAGGTCGTGGACTAAAGCGGCGTATTTGGTGGTCTTAACATTTGCCCCGACTTCTTCAGCGATAATCCCAGCGATATGGGCCATTTCGGTACTGTGCTTGAGGACGTTCTGGCCATAGCTGGTACGAAATTTGAGTTCGCCTAGCAGCTCCAAAATTTCCTTAGGAATACCGATGATACCAACTTCGCGGGCAGCGTCTTCGCCGGCTCGGACTACTTCTTTTTGGACATTCTTCTGAGCCTTTTCGACGATTTCTTCAATCCGTCCCGGATGAACGCGCCCGTCTTTGAGTAGCATTTCCATTGCCTGGCGGGCGACTTCACGCCGCACCGGGTCAAAGCTCGATAATATGATCATGCCAGGAGTGTCGTCGACCATGATGTCGACGCCAGTGGCCCGTTGCAGGGCCTGGATGTTCCGGCCTTCTTTACCGATGATCCGGCCTTTCATTTCTTCGTCTTCCAGTTTTACGGCTGTAACAGTACGTTCGGCTGTGACTTCACTGGCCATTCGCTCCATGGCTCCCACAATGATAGCTCCGGCCTTTTCTTCGGCCAACTCTTTGGCTTCATTTTGCAGTTTGGTAATCAAACCAGTCATGTCGTTGCGGATGTCCCGCTCGGTCATCTGCATCAGCTTGTCAGCGGCGTCAGCCTTGGTCAGTTTGGCAATTTTCTCTAACTTTTCCTGCTGTTTGGCTCGAATGTCGCGAATTTCATTCTTGAGTGCTTCGACTTCGTCTTCGCCTTTGCGCAAGTTTTCGTTACGTTTATCTAGGTCGTCTAGCTTTTTATCAAGTGCCAGCTGGCGATCTAATAATTTTTGCTCGAGTTCCTTGACCTCTTTGCGTCGATTAGCTTCGTCTTTTCGGGCGTTTTCAGCCAGCTGCCCGGCTTCTTCGCGGGCATCGGCAATTGCTTTTTCGGCTTCTTTTTTAGCTCGTTTTAATTCCTTTTCCGCGGCTTCGCCCGCTGAGCCTATTTTCTGTTTGGTGACTACTTGGTTTGCCCCAAAACCCAGGCCAATACCAACCAGAGCCAAAACAATGGTTATTGGATCCATATACTACCTCTTTCTATCGGTCCAAAGTCTACCTCTGCTTGGCGATCACTATCACTTCATTAGCCAACTGATAAACTTTAGAAAATCAAAAATTAATAAGAAATATCGGATTTTGCTCTCAAATTATGCAAATTATCCTGTTATAACTATACGATTTTGTGCTAAAAATCACAAACCCTACTTTTTGGGTGGGGTTGTAAAAGCCTCGCCGCCGTAATCCGGCAAGACTTGCTTGTCATCAATGCCAGCCAGGAGTTTGTTTATACCTGCTTCTCGCCAATTTTCTCCACCTACTCCCACAGTCGGTACACTCAAACCATCAGCAAGTGCATTAGCCACACTAATACCGATCCTGAGACCAGTAAAGCTCCCCGGCCCTTTATAAACCACCACCCCCTCAACATCTTTCAAGCTGCAAGAGATCCGATCTCTAGCAACTCTAGCAAAAAGTTCTTGGATTTTAATATGGATGGTTTCGGCTAGTTGGCGATGGGCTTGCCAGGTTTCGTAAACTAATTCTTTTTTGTCCTCAAATAATCCAAGTTCTGATTCAGGTTTATCGGTCCGAAGGGTTAATATAATCATAAACTCTCCACCAAATAAGCCAGTGATTCAGGATATTTAAAGTTAAATGCTCGGCTATTCTCGCCAGTTTGAGAAATTTCAACCGTTAGCCGCTCGACAGGCAGCACATTCTCAACAACACTGCCCCACTCTATGGCTATTACCGCTTTCGGATCTTCCAATAGGTCGTGTAGCTCGTGAGCCATTAGACCGGCTTCTTGCAACCGGTAAAGGTCAAAGTGGTGCAGATTCAGGTCTTTGGATTTATATAATTTGCTGAGAGTAAATGTTGGGCTAGCAACTTTATCCGAACTGCCCATACCTCTGGCTAGACCCCGGACAAACGCAGTTTTGCCGCCGCCTAGGTCACTAACGAGCTCAATCACCTCGCCGCCGCGTAAACCTTGTCCAATTTGCTGGGCCAGCTGTTCGGTAGCTTCAACACTAGTAGTTTCAGTTTGCTTTTGCACCCCGAAAGTGTAACTTATATCCTCTTACGGCCACAAGCATGTGCGTTATACTTATAAACATCATGTTGCAGCTGAGTAAAGTCCTGTTGAACCGTCCGGTACTATCATTGCGTACCGGTGGTGTTATCGCGACCGCGCTCGGTCCGATTATTAATCCCAACAACCTTAAAATTGAGGGTTTTTACTGCACTGATCGCTTTAGCAAAGACACTTTAATACTTTTACCCCAAGACATCCGCGATACTTTGCCCCAGGGTTTAGTTGTCAATGACCACGACGTATTAGTACCAAAGGACGAATTAATCCGGCTCAAAGATGTCATTGAGCTTGGGTTTGAGCTTATGGACAAGCCGGTAGTAACGGTTAATAAAAAACGTATAGGTAAAATCAACGACTACGCTGCAGATTCAAGCAGCCTATACATCCAGAAACTCTATGTCGGCCAGTCCTTGCTGAAATCCATTAGTAGCGGCCAGTTAAGCGTCGACCGCAACCAAGTTGTCGAGATCACCAGCCGCAAAATCGTAATCCAAGATCCGCAGCAACCACTAAAAGGCGCCCTGCCAGTAGCCGCCCCAGCTTCATAAACAACTCAACTAGCCTCAACGCCATCATTAAACGTCCGATCGGACGTTTAATGATGCTTAGCTATCAAGTTCATTTAAAACTGATTTGATGTCATTGTAATTATAGCCTTGGCGGCTTAAATATTGCATCAGTTTCAAATTATCTTGGTATTTGGTTTGTTTGCGTTTTCGCTCGACTAATTCGCGTAGGACGTCTCGTTCATCAGTTTCGTCTTCAGCTAAAACTTTATCGATGATTTCTGAGTTTACTCGTTTTTGTCGAAGTTCTTGTTGCAGTCGCCGCTTGCTGGTGGACTTCAGGAGACGGCGGTTATCAACCCAGCGTTTGGCGAAATCATGGTCATCAACATAACCTCTTTCGCCTAATCGCTTCAATGTCTCGCTTATAACTTCTTCGTCATAGTCCTTGCGTTTCAGATAATCTTGAAGCTCCCATTTACTCCGAGGCCTACGCATAATTAAGTTCAATACGCGATCGTAAGCTTTGTCTAAAACTGCTTTGTCTTTAAGTTCCGTTAATTCAACTTCGGTAAATTCCTGGTTGAGTTTCAGCCCAATGTTTAATAATTCCGATTCAGACAAAGAAAAACTATATTTCGCGTCAACATAAATCGAATAACGGTCCGTCCGCTTAACCTGTTGCTTTATAGCTGTAATTCTCGGCATCCGGCTAGCTTTTAGTTGATTCAGGCTCAACAACAGGAGCGTGTGGCATCTCGCATTGCGCAAGTAGTCGCTGTTTGTCTTCTTCGGTTAGGTCACCGAAGTCTTGGTCAATAAATTCTGCCGAGGGAACGATCAGTACGCCCATCATGTACGACGGTACGTGATAGGTAACCCTGCCTGATTGCCTAGTACGTATATTTACCCAGTATGAACCCGAGTCATCCATTTCTGAATGTTTCTCAACTATAGGGTCGATAGACGGAAATACGTGGCCTAGCAATCTACGGATGCGATTCCATTTACGAGCTTCTTGTTCTATAGGGCTATCAGGATTTTCAATTTGCTCCATGGTTATGCTTCCTTGGTGGCGGCTGCGGAAACTTTTTTGGCGATTTCGTCCATGACTTTAGGATTTTCAATTAGATACTGGCGGGTGGCTTCACGGCCGGAGAACTTTTGGCCTTCGTAGTTAAACCAGGCGCCAGCTTTTTCGATGATTCCAAATTTAACACCTAGATCCAGGACATCGCCTGATCTGGAAATACCTTCGTTATACATGATGTCGAACTCGGCTTCGCGGAAAGGCGGCGCGATTTTGTTCTTCACAACTTTCACGCGCGTCCGGTTGCCCGTAACTTCCTCGCCAGACTTAATTTGGCCGATACGTCGGATATCCATGCGTACTGAAGCATAAAATTTCAGGGCATTACCACCGGTGGTAGTTTCTGGGTTGCCGAACATAACACCGATCTTCATACGGATCTGGTTGATGAAAATAACTGTGCCCTTGGAGCGAGAAATTACACCCGTTAATTTGCGCAAAGCCTGGCTCATCAGGCGGGCTTGCAAGCCCATATGGCTATCGCCCATGTCGCCTTCAATTTCAGCTCTTGGGACCAGTGCCGCCACCGAGTCAACTACAATTAAGTCAACAGCATTGGAGCGCACCAGTGTTTCGACAATCTCAAGCGCTTGTTCGCCGTTATCCGGCTGAGACAAGAGTAAATTCTCGACATCAACGCCAATGCGTTTGGCATAAGCCGGATCCAGGGCGTGCTCAGCATCAATAAAGGCGGCCGTGCCGCCGCTTCGCTGGACTTCGGCGATCGCATGCAGGGTCAAAGTCGTTTTACCGGAACTTTCCGGGCCGTAGACTTCAATCACGCGGCCCTTTGGGATACCTCCGCCTAGGGCGAGATCCAAGCTCAATGACCCGGTAGAGATAGTTTCGACATTTACTTTGTGGGCGTCTCCCATTTTCATAATCGAGCCTTTGCCAAATTGTTTTTCAATCGTTTCCATAGCCAGGCCTAGGGCCTTTGATTTGCCTGTAGTCTGTTCCTCGGTCTTCTTGTTTTTGTCGGCCATTCGTATCTCCCTCTTTAGTCAAATCTGGTAGTTATTTTAGTATAGCAAAATGTCAATAATTCTTTTGTAGTTATATTAACTCTTTGAAGTATTCAGCAACCAGGCCTGTAAGCGCTAGCGGAATTGCGTTTCTTTTCATATAATACCCTTAACTTATGCGTCCCGTTAGAACTAACACGATTAAAGAAGATATATTATGCACATAACTACTGCGGCCAGTTGCGGGAAGTTCTAACGGGATGCGTATATCCGACTCCTTGGTCGAAAAATTATTAACTGGTGCCGACAAAGTAACTCCCGAGCAACTGGCTGGTTTGCGCGAGCAGGAAAAAGCCGAGAAAAAGCCGCTGCAAGATTTGGTGGTTCAGAACAATGTGGTCAGCGAAAAGGATTTGACCAAACTTTACGCCGAAGAAATTGATGTGCCTTATGTAGAACTCAACGCCAAGGAAATCAAGAAAGAAGTTTTAAAGCTCATTCCCGAGCGCATTGCCCGACAGTATAACGCCGTGCTGTTTGGTGTTGAAGAAAAAGGTAAAAAACTATTAGCACTTGAGGATCCTGATGACATCCAGGCCATCAATTTCCTGCAGAAGCAATTAGGCGATGACATCAAACTCCACGTCGCCACTGCCAGTAATATCCAGGCCGCGCTTGACCAATACCGCGGTAATATCGGTAGCGAGCTAACCAAAGTGGTAGCTGCCGAGGGCGAAGAAGACGAAGCTAAGGAAGAAGATGTCAGCGAAGAAGACCTAGCTGAGGATTCGCCAATTGCCCAGACCGTCAACTTGTTGATCGAATACGCGATTCGCTCGGGCGCTAGCGACGTCCACATCGAACCGCGGGAAAACCATGTCGTTGTTCGCTACCGTATCGACGGCATCTTGCGCGAAGCTAACAAATTGCCGAAGAAAGTCCACGGCGCCTTAGTTTCACGTATTAAGATCTTGTCTAACCTAAAAATTGACGAACGACGAGCGCCGCAGGACGGCCGCTTCAAGATCCAAGTCGGCTCCGGACTGTTTGCCCTGCGCGTCTCGACGCTGCCAATCCAAGAAGGCGAAAAAGTCGTGATGCGTATCCTGAATGAGTCCAGCAAGGCCGCCACGCTGGAAGAGCTCGGCTTCTGGGGCTTGGCCCTAGATAACATCAATAAAGCCGTCGTCCAGCCGCACGGCATGATCCTAGTTACCGGCCCGACTGGCTCAGGCAAGTCAACTACCCTGTTTAGCACTTTAAGTATTCTTAACAAACCGAGCGTTAATATTTCAACCGTTGAAGATCCAGTCGAGTATAAAATCCCCGGTGCCAACCAAACCCAAGTTAATCCAAAAGCCGGCATGACGTTTGCCTCGGGACTGCGGGCGCTGCTGCGCCAGGACCCGAATATTATTATGGTTGGAGAGATTCGCGACTCCGAAACCGCCGGGCTCGGCGTCCAAGCCGCTTTAACCGGCCACTTGGTTTTTGCCACCTTGCACACTAACAACGCCGCTACTTGCTTGCCGCGCTTACTTGATATGAGTATTGAACCGTTTCTAATTGCCAGTACCGTTCGGGCTGTCGTCGGCCAGCGCTTAGTTCGCCGGCTGTGCGTCGAATGCCGCGAAGAGTACGAACCGGTTGCCGCTACGCTTAAGCAAATCGATGGGATTTTTAGCACCGGCGACAGTGCTGTTATGAAGCACATACATGAACTGGAAGAATCAGCCTTGGCTGGCGGGATTGGCAAAGGCACCGGCGCTAAAACCGACAAGTCGGCTATACCGCTGGGCACGACTGAAACCGCCATCAAGAAGCTGTGGAAAGCCCATGAAGGCGGCTGCAGCGCTTGCAACCACACCGGCTACAAAGGCCGGATTGGTATTTATGAAGTTTTATCCAACTCACAAGAAATCCAGAAATTGATCGTAGCCAACGCCACCAGCGACCAGATCCAGCAGCAGGCCATGAAAGAAGGCATGACAACTATGCAGTTTGACGGTTTCATCAAAGCGCTTCGAGGACAAACCAGTATCGAAGAAATACTAAGGGTCACTACGGAACGCTAATGAACTACGCTTACACCGCCGTAACTAAAGAAGGCAAAACCATCCATGGCGTAGCCGAAGCCATCAACAAAGAAGCCATGATCGCTAACCTAACTAAACAGGGTGTGCGGCCGCTGCTGGTCAAACCCGAGTCCAAGAAGATTACCATTGCCTTGTTTAAACGCAACCGGGTCAAGCTCAAAGACCTGGTGGTCTTTACCCGCCAGCTATCAACTATGGTATCGGCCGGCGTGTCGCTATCTAAAGCTCTAGTAACCCTGCAGATCCAGACAGAGAATGCTTATTTCAAGAAAGAGATGGAAACCGTTGTCAAAGACGTCGAAGGCGGTATGTCGCTGGCGACAGCCTTTGAAAAGCATCCGGCAATCTTTTCATCAATTTACGTCAATATGGTTAGAGCTGGCGAGGCCGGCGGTATTTTGGACGAAATCTTGAAGAAGCTGGCCACCCAGCAGGAAAAAGACGCGGCTATCCGCAGCAAGATTAAAGCCGCTTCGACCTATCCGATGGTTTTGATTGGCATCACCGTCGGCGCCTTCTTCGCCCTAACAATTTTTGTAATTCCCAAAATCGGCACTATGCTCAGAGAAATTGGCGGTGAAAACGCCAAACTCCCCTTGATTACTACCGTTATGCTCGGCATCAGCGATTTCATAAAATCGAAGTGGTACATTATTTTTGGCGCCCTAGCCATTGGCCTGTTCTTTTTCCAGCGCTGGCGCAAAACTCCGGCCGGCAAGGCCAAAGTTGATGCTTTTCTGCTCCGAATCCCAGTTGTTAAAACAATCGTCGCTAAAGTCGCAATTGCTCGTTTTGCCCGCATATTTTCTAGCCTGATGGCAGCCGGCGTATCAGTCCTAGAGGCGTTAGAAGTTACCGGCAAAGCCCTAGGCAACGCGATAATCCAAGAAGAGCTGGCCAACGCAGCCAAGGCTGTCAAAAACGGCAAACAATTGAGCGAACCAATATCGCAGAGTAAATACTTTCCCCCAATCGTAGCCCAAATGTTAGCCGTCGGCGAAGAAACCGGCCAAACTGAAACAATTCTAGTTAAAGTCGCCGAATTTTATGAGGAAGAAGTTGATGCCGTAGTCGATGGCCTCAGTTCTATCATTGAGCCGGTTATGATCGCTGTGATGGGCGGCATGGTCGGTCTAGTGGCAGCTAGCGTCATCGGCCCGATTAGTTCGCTATCCCAGAATATAGAAGGAACTACAGTTATCCCCAACTTCGTATTGACGCTATTGCACTTATGGTTATAATAGGCACCAGATACTTGCGGGTAAAAGCCGTGGGATCAAGATATAAACTAACAATTAGGAGGGTGGGATCATTATGATTTCCCTTAAAAAACGCGACCAAGGTTTCACAATTGTAGAACTTTTGATCGTAATCGTAGTAATCGGTATTCTGGCCGCTTTGGTGCTTAACAGCTTCCAAGGTGTTCAGGCACGTGCCCGTGATACGGAGCGCCGAACAGATATCAACGCAGTAGCAACTCAACTTGAGGTCTACTATAACGACGCTGGGGGTTATCCAACTGGCGCAGAGTTAGCAGATGATTCTGTAGACGGTTTCATTGAAGATAACCTAAAGGGCATGGACAAAGAAGCCATTAACGACCCTAAGGGTGTTAAGTTAGGTGCTGCCGGCAGTAGTTACACCTACGCGCCGTTGCCAGCTGACTGTACAGGTGCTGCAGGTGCAACTCCATGTACTAGCTTCACTTTAAGTGGTGATTTGGAGAAATCAACTCCTGATCCTTACGTCAAGAAGAGCTTAAACAACTAAGCGAGTTTCTAAAAAGTAAAAGTAATAACCGCCCCGAAAAATCGGGGCGGTTTTACATAGCGCTGCGGTTCATAACAAGAAAGCATTCAATCTGTTATACTTAAGCGTAAGCAATTACAAAAAGCATGAATACGAACCCATTACATATCTCCAGTCTGTCAAGTGAAAGCCATAATGGCGAGTGCCGCGAGGCGCCATCAGTACGGCTTGAGGCTGGAGTGGAGATACGTAATGGGTTCTAACCATTTTTATCATGACAAACCGGTTTTCGGGCTAGACATTGGTTTTAGTTCGCTCAAGGCCTTGCAGATTGACGCATCGGCCCGGAAAAAACGCGTGGTTGGTTACGGCGTAACGCATTTTGACCCAGCAGCCATTGTGGATGGGGTTATTAAGGATCCTGAAGTAGTAGCAAAAAGTGCTTTTGAATTATTTAGCAATGGTATAACCGGTGACATCACGACGCGTCGGGTCGCCGTGGCCATACCGGCCGCCCGGACTTTTAACCGGCCAATGACTCTGCCGCACTTGAAGAACAAAGAGCTGGCCGAAGCCGTCCGGCTGGAAGCTGAACAGTATATTCCGGTGCCTTTGGATCAACTGTACTTAGACTATGAGATCATCAGGCAAACCGACAAGGAAACCGAGCTGTTGGCTGTCGCCGTACCACGCAAAATTGTTGATTCGTATATGAACCTTATCAATATTTTAGGGCTTGAGCCAGTGGCTATGGAAACAACTATTGGCGCGGCCAGCCGTTTGTTCGTAGAGACCGACCGCAGCGATACGCCTTCGGTGTTAATTGACTTCGGTTCAGTTTCGGCCGATTTAACAATTTTTGATCAAGCTTTAATCGTCACCGGTACCGTTCAAGGCGGCGGCGACAATTTTACGGCACTTATTTCTGAAAGGTTGAAGGTAACGGTTCAGGAGGCTGGGGTTATAAAGACCAAGTACGGCCTCGACCTCAGCAAAAAACAAAAAGAAATCATAGACGCCTTAAGCCCTATCCTAACTCAGCTAGTTAAAGAAATCCGCCGCATGATCCGCTATTACGAAGAGCGGACCGGCAGTACAAGGAAGCTCGGCCAGATCGTAACTATGGGCGGCGGCGCAAATATGCCTGGTTTATCAGAATACTTGACTAGTACCTTGCGTATGCCTGTCAGGATGTGCGACCCCTGGGAACACCTAGATTTCGGCGACCTACAGCCGCCGCACCGTTCGGAAAAATCAATGTACGTTACGGTTGCCGGCTTAGCCCTAATGGATCCAAAAGAGGTTTTCAGGCCATGATTAACCTTTTACCTTCAAACGAATCGGAAAACATCCTCTACGCCCGGCGCAACACCCGGCTGATCAAATGGCTGGTAGTTGTTTGTTTAAGTATTTTGGGTGTTGGGGTTATTGTCGGCGCCGGCCATGTTATTATCAACCGTACCGCCAACCAAGTTAGAGCGCAAGTAGCCGCTGGCCAGGAAAATTTAAAGGCCCAAAAGCTGGAAGAAACTCAGGACCACGTCGAAGATATCAGTGCCAGCTTGAAACTAGTAACCCAAGTTTTGTCCAAGCAAATCATCCTGTCTGAACTAATCCCGCAAATTGGCACAGCCCTCCCAAGCGGCACTGCCCTAACTGCCTTGCAGCTAAACAAGCTCGAAGGTGGAATTGATTTAACTGTGGCCGCTGTTGATTATCAAACCGCCACTCAAGTTCAAGTTAACTTGCAAGACCCAGCTAATAAGATCTTCCAGAAAGCAGATATAAACAGCATCAACTGCGCGGCCGTCAGCGACGACCCGCGTTATCCTTGCCAAATTACGCTGCGGGCTCTTTTTGTCGATGACAATCCCTATAGTCTCATTAACCAGAGCGGGGCTGAGCAATGAGCAGCAAACGCATGTTTTATGTCTTAAGTGCCAGTATTACCTTGCTGACTGCAATTGGCATAGCCGGAGCGGTATTTGGCAATAGCTTGCTGCAAAAAAGCGCTAACCAATTAACGGACCTAAAATTAGAAACTAATGTCATTGACGAGCAGCAGAACTCCCTAGTCCAGGCTAATCGGGATATAGAGAAATACTCTGACTTGGAAAAAATCGCTAAGACCGTCGTGCCGCAGGAAAAAGACCAGGCTCGGACTGTCCGCGAGATAATAAAGTTTGCTGACGAAACCGGCGTACCAATCAAAAGTGTTACTTTCTCAGCCTCAGACCTAGGTGCTGCCGTGCCAGCGGCTCCGTCTACAACTTCCGCTGAAGGCGAAACTGCATCCAAACCTGCAACATCTGCTGCGCCGCCAGTTTCACAAGTGACACCGGTTGAGGGCATCAAAGGTTTGTACCAGATGAAGATTTCTATTCAAAACGATAAAGATTCTCAAGTTAAATACCAATCGCTCATCAATTTCCTAAAAAAGCTGGAACAGAACCGTCGCACATCCCAGGTAACCAATGTCAGCATCAACCCCGACCCTAAAAACCGTAATTTACTGACCTACTCAATGACAATTAACGTATATATAAAGCCATGAATTTAAATGATTTAACCACCAAATTTACTCCCGTCCTAAGCCTGTTCAAACGCTACGCCGTAGTAATTTTTCTGATAGCCATCTGCTCGGTGTATGGTTTTCTGACGTATAGGATTAATTCTTTGACACAACTTGAACCCTCGCCTGACGCCGTAGCTGAAAAGTTAAACGCCGTAGGGCGCCCTCGTATCGACCAGGAAGCTATTGATAAGTTAAGCCAGCTTGAGGCTGAAAATATCGAAGTCCAGACCTTGTTCCAGCAAGCCCGCGACAACCCGTTCAGCGAGTAGCTGCTAATTTCCGTACTCGCGCAGGTTTGCCTCGTGGGCACCAACAATTATCTGAGAGTTTTCGTAGGGGTTTGGCACATAGGTAAAAGTATAGTTTTGCTGCTCCCCGGCGGTTTCAATCACCAGCTTGCCAAATCGAAACAGTCGAGAGAACAAGCCGCGCTGAGAAACTGTTACGTCCTGGATGTCGCCGATACTTAGTTGTGAGACCTTTCGATCAAGTATGCTGGTATATAAAACTTGGGCAACTTTTTCATTGGTCACGAAAATTACATTGTTTCTATAAATCCAGCCGGCTAAAAACGTCGCCCCTATGCCCAGCAAGCCTAAGACTAAGCCGACAATAACAATAATGGGCTGCAGGCTACTAACTAGTTCAGGATCCTGAACTAGTTCTAAATTATCAAGTCCAAAGGCAATGGCTACGGTGGCACCTGTTACCAAAGTTGAAATTAAAAAACCTGTTAATTCAATAACTAGTAAGCCAAACGGGTGTTTCCGAATTTCCATGATAAGTTCTTCGTCTTCGTCGAACTCAATGTATTTAAAAAACAGTTTTCCGAGTCGACTGAGCTTCTGACTGGCCGCTTCTCGGTTAGGGGTACTACTAAGCATAAATCTATTATAACAGCGTGGGTTGATCAGCCCCTGGTTTCTTGCCTAAGTGGCTATAAGCCTTGAGTGTAACCTTGCGGCCACGTGGGGTTCGTTCCAGTAAACCTATTTGCATGAGATACGGCTCAATTGTATCTTCGATAGTTGTCCGTTCTTCTGAAGTTAGAGCGGCTAAGGTTTCAACGCCGACTGGACCACCGCTATAGTTATTGATAATCGCCAGCAGCAGCATCCGGTCGGCTGGGTCAAGTCCAAGCTCATCGATTTCTAGAAGTTCCAGAGCCTTTTCGCTGATATCATGATCAATAAATCCGTCGCCATTAACGTCAGCATAATCACGGACCCGTTTAAGCAACCGATTGGCGATTCTAGGTGTTAGCCTCGCCCGAGTAGCCAGTTTTTCGGCTGCAGGTTTATCAATTTTGACCTTGAGGATATGGGCGGCTCGTTCAATAATTTTCTGAATTTCATCTGGTTTATAAAAATCCAGGCGGTGCACCATGCCAAACCTATCCCGAAGCGGCGCGGCTAAGGCGCCGACCCGGGTAGTAGCACCAATGATAGTAAACTTAGGCAGATCGAGCCGTAAACTGCGGGCACTCGGGCCTTTGCCTAGCATAATGTCTAGTTTGAAATCTTCCATAGCGCTGTAGAGCACTTCTTCAATCGAACGGTGCAGGCGGTGAATCTCATCAATAAACAATATATCTCCATCCTGCAAATTGGTCAGCAAACTAGCCAGGTCGCCAGCCCTTTCAATGGCCGGTCCGCTGGTTACCCGAATTGTGGCGCCCATTTCGTTAGCTATAACTGTTGCCATAGTGGTCTTGCCAAGTCCTGGCGGGCCGTAAAGTAAGACATGATCCAATGGCTCACCACGCTTTTTAGCGGCTGCGATAGCTAGTTGCAAATTCTGTTTTAGCCTAGCTTGGCCAACATAACTGGCAAAATCATGCGGTCTGAGCGTAATTTCCAGTTCGACTTCGACTGGATCTTCGTCTGTAGTTATAGAATGTACAATCCGTTCAATCGCCATTATTTTGGACCACTTTTTAGTACTTGCTTGATACGTTCTTCAGTTGTGAGTGAACTGTCAATCGGCTGCAGCGCCCTGACAGCATCATATGGGCTATAGCCAAGTGCTACTAGCGCTTCAACTGCCTCGTCTTGCCTCAGGGCAGCATCAGTTTGCAACAATCCAGTTCCGGCGAGATCCACACCCGGCAGCCCGACCTTGTCTTTCAGATCAACAACTACCCTTTCAGCTACCCTTTTGCCAACTCCGCTGGCAGCTTGGATATATTTAGTATCACCACTAGCAACAGCGCCTCTTACCTGACTAGTGGTTCCGGTACTTAGGATATTGAGAGCCATTTTCGGCCCGACACCATTTACACTGAGAAGTAGTTCAAACAAAGCTTTGGCTTCGAGGCTAGTAAATCCAAATAAATCGTGGCTATTTTCCCTAATATGCTCGTGGACATACAGCTTTGCTTCCTCGCCAGTTTGCAAGCTACCGAAATCTTCAGAGGTGACTAATAGCCCGTAACCGACACCATGAGCTTCGATTACCACCATTTCGCCTAACTTTTCTCCCACTACCCCTTGTAAAGTCGCTATCATCCCCCCATTATCCCACACCCCCCCTTGCAAGAGATCCGATCTCTTGCATATAATACTTTATGCCTAGCAAAAATTTGATCCGGCGATTTGAAAACAATCAGTATTATCATGTATACAACAGGGGTGTTGCAAAACAAACGATATTCTTAGATGAGCAGGATTACTTGTTGTTTATCAGTCTTTTTAAACGATATTTGTCTAGCGCCCCCTCATTAAGTCCCGCAAGAGCCAAATATCCTTGGTATACGCCCAGCACTGATCTTCTAGCATATTGTTTAATGCCAAATCATTTTCATCTATTGCTGTACCAACGTGCTGATATGGGTATTTCAAATTTAATGCAGTCAATCATGATTAGCTACAGTATGTATTTTAATCGCAAGTATAAGCGTGTTGGGCCTGTGTTTCAGAGTAAATATAAGGC
The DNA here is from genome assembly GCA_964463635.1 of uncultured Candidatus Saccharibacteria bacterium. Classification (GTDB taxonomy): domain Bacteria; phylum Patescibacteriota; class Saccharimonadia; order Saccharimonadales; family CAZARM01; genus CAYXCB01. The sequence continues at coordinate 6,893 of CAYXCB010000006.1, read as the reverse complement.
TAGCGAGATTACTAAAGATAACTATTTGGAACATATCTCAAGGTACATACATTTAAATCCACTTCGTTGGGAGAACTATCCTTATTCAAGTCTTAGGTATTATTTAGGTAGTACGTCTGCAGAGTGGATAAAACCAGATAAAATATTGCGGCTCTTCCCATCAAGAGAGCAGTACATGGAGTTTGTTCGAGATTATGAAAGCCATAAAGAAATGTTAGAGGAACTCCAGTGGGAGCTTGCAGACAGTTAGGCATTGCTAGTTGCTAGAGATCCGATCTCTTGCATCATGTTCGCATAGCAACTTTATCCTGGTCCTATTGCGTGCTATCTGGTTTGGGTGGTGGAGTAGCAGAGGGCGGTGGCGATGGCGTCGGCGCAGTCGTCGGGTTTTGGTATTTCTTTTAATCCTAGGATTACCCTAACCATTTCCTGTATTTGGTGTTTGTCGGCTTTACCGTAGCCAGTCAGGGCTAATTTGATCTGTTGAGGCGTGTATTCGTGCAGCTCCAGGTTGTTTTGCTTGCCAAGCAGCAAGACTACTCCCCTGGCCTGACTAACGCTCATAGCCGTGGTGACATTTTGCGAAAAGAATAACTTTTCAACCGCCATAACCTCCGGCTTGGTTTCTTTTATAATTTCGGTGAGTTCCTCGTAGATAGTGAATAAACGATCACTATCCTCTTGTTTGACGGGAGTTCGAATTACTCCAGCATCAACTAAGGTTGCCTTGCCTTTAGGATCCACGTCAATGACCCCAAAGCCCAAAATGCCGGTGCCCGGGTCGATACCAAGTATTCTCATATCCTTATTTTAGCAAGCGAGCCTTGTTTATGCGGTTTTTGGCTCGTACGTAAGCATTGGCAAAATCGTGCCTATATTCATAAACACCATAAGCAAGAGCCAGGGCGGAGACAAGGCCAAGTACTAAATAATTCAAGTTGGTTACTATATTTGAATCATTTGCTTCGATTAAACTGGCCGGGCTGGCTAACCCGCCAGTTATTCTGCGACAGCGGTTTGTTACTGGATTGCGTTCATAGCCTTCTTGGCACTCGGTTAATGAAGTACTTGCGCCGGCTACACTGCGACAGCGGTTGGTTTCAGGATTGCGGACTTGGCCTTCCGAACAAGGAACTAGTGACGATTCAGCAGCATTTCGGCAGCGATTAGTTTCGGGGTTTCTCTCTTGCCCGGCTTTGCAAGCAGTAAGTTCATCTTCGGTTTCGATGGTTTTACAACGGTTAGTTTCGGGGTTGCGGAATTTACCTACAGGACATGGTTCTGTTTCATCATCCTCGATCGTTTCCTGATTCCCAGTTGCTGATTTTTGATTAGCCGCGTTCGGGGTTGGTTTATCCGTGGCTAACCATTCATCATCAACTAGAGCCCACGCCTCGTTATCGTCTGCCGCTGGATAAATTACCACCGATTCTTCGGAATCATCAAACAACCAAATTTCACCGCCGGCATTTACTATTTGCAAGCCAGCGGGTTCCAGCATGCCAGCCGTAAAGATACGATACTCGCCAGGATTTAATGCCGTTTCATCTTCAAATAAATATTGTATGGAGGCTGCGCCAGTTTTTAATTTGCAACCATCTAGCGTTTGAATGGTGGTGGTTGGGTTATAAAGTTCAATATATTCTTGGCCGGCGTCGGTGCCTGACGGGTTAGCTAGAATCTCGCTTAAATGGACTAAACATAGTGGGCTCGGCGGGATAACAGGAAGTTCCGGTTCTTCGTAGCAGTCCGTTTCTAAGCAGGTGTCCGTCCGGGGGGTGGGGGTAGTTTCAATGATGAAATCAACGACATTATTGCTGGTGTTAATGGGATGCCCTTCGGGATTAAAAATCCTGGTGATGCTTTTTTCGTTTGCTGGCAGGGGGGCTGAATCATCTCCACCCACGCAAGGGCTCTCATTACCCCAACCGACTAGGTCATACTGGATAAATGTACCGGTCGACCCGGATATTAGACGTGCCGAGCCGCTGGCCGCGTCATTCATGCTAATCGTGACCTCTAGAAACTCGCCTGGCTCTAGGAGACCAGCCAGAGTTTTGGTATTTACCTGGCTAGAAGGGCTAGCTACACCTTTCCAGCTTTGGGCATCGCAGTTCGTGCTTAAAAAACTGGACTTTGCGTATTCAACTGTCCAACCTGTTACGTCAACCGACTCGTCGCTATCATTAAATATTTCAACAAATTCTTTGTGCTCGGTGCCGCCACCAAGTTTAATTTCTGTAATCAATATTTTAGGCGTATTTAGCGCAGAGACCACAGGAATGGGAGCGACAGGAAATAAGCCCAACGCACCAACTAGCACAGCCAGCAGTAGTCTCCGAATCATGAAATGATCGTACTATCCATCGGCCATGCTGTCAAAAAGTTTATGCTAAAAAGTATTTATACGGACAAAAGTTCTTCGGGAATATCAAAGTTCACGTGTGTCGAGCTAACGTCATCTAAGTCTTCTAGCGCGTCCATCAAACGCATGATTTTGCCAGCTGTTGAGGCGTCGCTAATTGAAATTGTGTTGTTTGGCACATAAGTAAGCTCGGCATCAAGAACTTCAATGTTTTCGTTTCTGAGATTATCCCTAACTTTGGCAAGTTCCTTGGAGTCAGTATAAATAACTGACTCGCCGCCTTCTTCCTGGACATCTTCGGCACCAGCGTCTAAGGCTTGTAACATTAGGTCATCTCCAGAGCCGGCTACCCGAATCATGCCTTTATGGTCAAACTGAAAGGCCACCGCGCCTTTTTCGGCCATGTTGCCGCCGTGTTTAGAGAAGGCTAATTTAACTTCTGGATATGTCCTGTTAATATTGTCGGTTGTACATTCTACGAGTATCGCTACGCCGCCGGGTCCGTAGCCTTCATACATGACTTCCTGGATTTGATCGCCGCCTAGTTTCCCAGAACCTCGATCAATCGAACGCTGGATGTTAGCTAGCGGCATGTTAGCGGCTTTAGCCCGATCAACAGCCAGGCGCAAAGCAAAATTCATTTCAGGATTGTCGCCGCCGCGGGCGGCAATAGCAATGGCGTTGCCCAGCTTGGTAAAGATCGCCCCTCGGGCGGCGTCTTTAGCGCCTTTTTGGCGCTTGATCGTTGACCATTTACTGTGTCCGGACATTTAGTTCTCCGCTTAGCTTGCTAACTTTTCATCTGTTATTTTAGCATATTTAGGACTGGTTTTTTGCCAAAGCCGCAGGCATAGCAAACAAATTGCGAGGTATAAAATAATCATCGCCCAAAGCGGCATGGATAATTCAATTAGGGCCTTAGGCACACGAGAGAGAATATTTATGATTTCAAACATATAGCTCATCAGCACCCGCGCGGGCCAAGCCAGCCAACTAGCAAACGGCGCTACAATCATGCCCGCCAGGCCTGAGATGAGCGACAATAACATGGCCAACGGAACCAGCGGCACAATTAGCATATTGCTGGGCAAAGCTACCAAAGATGTTTGTTTGAAAATGTAAACGATTAACGGCGCAGTCAGCAACTGGGCGCAGCCGCTTTCGACAACGACTTGCATAAGTCCGCGCGGCGGGCGTTTCCTCCATATAAGTTTTGTAATCATAGGGGCAACAATTAGTACTCCGAAAAATGCCAAAAACGATAAATACCAGCCAATATCCGACCAAATATAAACCGGGTACCACCCAGCTGTTAAGGCACCTGATAAAAGCAAGATGAGCAAAGGACGGAATTGACGGCCGTAATACCAGGCGCCCAAACCTAAACAACTAACTAAAGCTGCTCGCACAATTGAGGCGCTGAAGCCTGTGACTAGTAGAAACAGGCTGATTAATACCAACGAGAGAATAAGTATTTGAAATTTAGAGCGCTTACCTATGCGGCGAGTAACAAATCGAATGATAATCGTTAAGTTGTAGCCAGATACGGCAATGATGTGGGTTAGACCAACTATGGATAACTGATCTTTCAACGACTCCGGTAGTGTTGCTCGCTGTCCGATTAGCAGCCCCAGTCCAAACGAAGCATGCGGCTCCGGCAAAGCGGTCTGCATGCCGGCGATAAATTTCCGGCGAAATGTCTCCACTAAACTGGTGCTGTGACCAAGCACCCTGACATTAGCAAACTTGACGCTTCCCTGACGCGCGCCGCCAGCTGGATAGATACTGCCTCTCACTTCAAGATTGTCGCCGCGATAAATTGCCGGTACGCCCATGGCTTCGATTTTTAGCATTCCGGGCAAATTTTGCTCGAGCGGTTCCAGAAACTGTACGTGATTTACATCAAACCCCAGCTGACCGCTATCGGTATAGGTTCCGTCAGTTGTTGCAACTACCTTCATAACCACATCCTTGCCATACAGGTCTTGGTAAGGCAAGATTTTGTTTAAGTACGTGCCGCCTCGCCACCAGCCGAATGTGGTTCCAAAAATGACGCAAAAAATTAAAGTTCGCAGCCTAACTTTTTTAGTAGTTGATAATAGCCCTAGCCCGCTAATTACAACTAGGGCAAATGATATTGCGCCAAATTTACGACCCATGGCCAGGCCAATCAAGAAGCAGGCTAAACCCACCATGATCACAGTCGTTCGCCTCGGCTGAACCTTACGCATTTGCAGTTACTATAACAAAAACCTGAGCATGTACTCAGGTTTCAATGGTGGGCGAGGTGGGACTTGAACCCACATGTCTTTTGGACACAGCATTTTAAGTGCTGAGCGTATACCAATTCCGCCACTCGCCCAGTGGAGGCGCGTACGGGTAATGCTCCCGTCTAACATCTTTTGCAGAGATGTGCCTAACTTCTCGGCCAACGCGCCAACCACGTTATTGTAGCAATTTTGTGGTGAAATTAAGCCTATTTACGTTTCGGGCGTATGATCCGCTAAAGAAAAGTACTCTTCAAGCAATTTTATATCGTCTGCTGGCATACCTAGATTTTTATAAAAACCTTTGGGCATTTCTTGAAACATAACTGATAACTTCTCCAGCCGCTTTTCTGTTCTTTCCCAGTCCTGTTCAGGATCTCTTAATAAGTCGACAGCTCGCGGGCAGAGCTTTTCGCATAATATAGTTATCTCTTTTAAATTAGCCTTACGAATAACCGCTTCTTTATATTCGTCACTTTCTCTTGGGTACAAATGTGCTTCTAGTCTCTCTTCTAGTCTCTCTTCTAGACTTTCGGTCATAGCATCAACATCACTAAACCTAAACTCAGCTAAGGCTCTTTCGGCATTATGCGTGCTATCACTAGGCTTGGTATATACACCAAGTAGCATTTCGCCGGCTTGCCGGACATCCTGAGCTGTTCCTAGTACGCGTCTCTCTGCAGCAATCGTGTTACTAACTACCATATTTAAAGCGGAATTCCCCAGTCTTTCAACTGGTCTTACAAACGGATAAAAGGGCAGCTCGTTTGCAGTTTTATCTTCCCCGCCCGGATTTTGATTTGTTGCTAAAGGCTGGCCCAATTGATCCGGGTGCATGAAGCCTCTGGTAAATTCCTGGCTCCAGCTGGTAGTTTGTCCTATTACACCCCTAATTAGATTTGCTGAAAAAGCAAGAGAGCCCCAGCTAAATGCTACGGCTTCTTCCCCAACTTTGATTGCTATTCTGTTGCTTTCTTGTGCGGCTTGAACTAATTTTTCTCTCCCTAAATCCATCGGCTCCCCTTTTTTGATCTTGAGAGATCTACTATAAACCTACGGCTTTTTCGCTTATGCCGGAAATCCGCTAGGGTTAGGTTTTATTTTTTCGTCGGACTCTTAAGCTTTTAACCGTAACGACTCCGGCGGCAAGAATCGCTCCGGCGGCTGCTATTTCTTTGGCATATTTGATAACAAAAGGTTTACCCTCGGTAATTTTACCCTCAGTAGTTACAGATACTTGGTACTCAAGAGCGTATTGCTGATCTCTAACTATAGCTTGTGATAACGTCGTCTCAGGATCTTCAGGATTAGGCCTAGAGTTAACCAAGTTGACATTAATTCCATCAATATCAAACTCAACACCTTCAACATTTGGATATGGCCCAGGTGTATATGAACCCTGTGGGTAATCAAAGTTATCAGACATTTTCTAATAAGTCTTTTGTGCTTAAGCAAATGAACCGGTCTTAACCTCGCCAGATCTCTTGTAATTGGCGAAGATGACACCACTTGGCGAAGTTTTGGACTCCATTAGCTTGAATGCGGCTGGCGTTGTTCCTTCTGCGAATAGGCGCTTGCCTTTGCCAAGCGTTACAGGAAATATCTTTAGCCATAGTTCATCTACTAAATCGTTCTTGAGCAAAGTCTGTATCATATTGCCACTTCCATGCACCTGAAGCATTGGCCCGTCTTGCTGTTTCAGCTCTTTCAGCTTCGCTACTACGTCCCCGTCAATAAGCATGGAGTTTTCCCAGGTTAATTTTGGCGATGAATGGGAAACGACGTATTTTGTCGCTTTATTGAACGGGATACCTACGCTTGACGGGCCTTGCGTCGGCCAATAGGCAGCGAATATATCGTAGGTTTTTCTACCAAGCAGCAAATCAAACGGCATATCCATTTGTTCGCCCATAACATTGCCTGAAAATTCATCAAAATAAGGAAAGGTCCAGCCACCATACTGAAAGCCGCCTGAGGTGTCTTCTTCGGGTCCACCCGGAGCTTGCATGACACCGTCAAGACTGATAAAAGATAACACGACTATTTTTCTCATACTTATATGATAACAAATGCTACAAGCGTATTTTGGTGCGGGTGACGAGACTCAAACTCGTGGCCTCTTCCTTGGCAAGGAAGCGCTCTATCAACTGAGCTACACCCGCATGGTGTTAGTGTGATTAATTGTTAACGTTCGTCGAGCTTATCAAGAGCTTCCTTGGCCTGGCAAGTCAGGTCACGTTCCGCGACCCCGGAACTTCATC
>CAYXCB010000005.1:0-31432 GCA_964463635.1 uncultured Candidatus Saccharibacteria bacterium | reverse complement strand
TGATTGCCCGAGTATAACCTTCGTACCATCGATCACTTACAAATTGCATTGTTTTTGTCTTTAATATGCTTCTTATGCTTCAGAACTATTATAGCTTATTTGGCTGCTTTGCAACAGATATAAAAAAATGCCGTGTCAGCATATTATATTGGTGATCTCACCGGGAAGTTTACTTCTTGCGGCGTGCTCGGTGCAAGCACCTGCGCCCGTCCTCGAAGATCGAACCTGGGTGTTCGATTCGTTTTCTGCGAAAACCCACCAATATAAAAACACCAGACAAGCTGGCGATTTTATATTGGTGATCTCACCGGGAATCGAACCCGGATTGCCAGGATGAGAACCTGGTGTCCTAACCGTTAGACGATGAGACCCAGCAGTTAAAGATTATCAGGATTCCTATCCATTTGCTCGACTTGAATGCGTTCAAGTCTCTGCCAAGCAAGGAAAACTCAAACTGCCGCAGGCAGTTCTCGACCTGATGTCCTAGACCACTAGACGACGGGACCGCAATCTAAAATATAGCAGATTTTCCCCTATTTGCTCGACTTAAAAGCATTCAAGTATCGGCCAAGCGAGCAAAACTCAAACTGGCGGTTTCATTTGGCAGAAACCTTAGGTAACTCGTTCCAGTTGCTGACGTAACGTGGGCTGCGCAGGTCATGTTTCGGCTCCCAGGCATTGCCTAACTCTTCGGCGGCCAATCTGATAGTCTGGCGTCCATAGCGGCGATTTATGCGGTCTACGGCGGCCATGCGCTGTTGCGCGCGGGAATGCCCTACTACATCGACAATACCTAGCAGATCGGTTTGCAGTTGGCTAGCCGGTACGAAATCGTATAACAATACCCCGGCTCGGTGGTATTCGACACTGCCGTTATACAAACTGGCGAATAATTCCATAACAGCTTTGGCGATCTGTCCAGAGTCAGCCGTAGGTACGCTAAAAGTGAATTCCTGGCTCCAGCGTCGGTAGCCGGGCTTGTGCTTGTTGCTAGTTAGGAAAATCCCTACCCTACGGGTTAGCTGGCCGCTCGCGCGGAGCTGGAAGCTGGCTTGGGATGTGAAATTGGCCAATGCGGCTTCAATCGCGTGGGCGTTAGAGGTGTCATGACCGAAAGTTCGTGTACGGGAGATGCTTTGACGGACTTTGCCCTCTAGCTCTAACGGCGTGCAGCTAATGCCGTTTAGTTCGGCCACCATTTTACGTCCATGTATGCCCATCAACTGCTGAGCCCGTTGCGGCCGGATATTGCGCAAGTGTTCGGCAGTCCAAATCCCCTCACCTCTAAGTTTAGGGCTAAGCCGCCAGCCAACGCCCCACACACTACCTATAGGTGTAAGCTCCAGGTAACTACGCTGTTCTTGCAAGGTGTAACCTTGCAAAGATAGGACGCCGTTTAGTTCAGGGTCTTTCTTGGCCCGGTCGGAAGCTAGTTTAGCCAATGTCTTCGACGGTGCGATGCCTATGGATACAGGCATGCCGATCCACTTATAAATTCGCCGCTGCACTTCCCGGCCCCAGGCTACGTAATCAGTTATTGGCAGCTGGCTGAGATCCAGAAATGACTCATCAACTGAATAAACCTCAATTCGGGGTGTAATTGTGGTCAAAAGCTCGGTAATCCGCCGTGAAATATCACCATACAGCTCAAAATTAGCCGAGAATTTGACTACTTTGTGCTGGCTGAGCAGCTGTCGGTATTTGAAAACCGGCGCCGCCATTGGGATCCCTAGCGCCTTGGCTTCATTGGACCGGGCAATAGCGCAGCCGTCGTTACTGCTTAGCACAACTACCGGTTTGCCTTCTAAGTCCGGTCTGAATAACCGCTCGCAAGACACAAAAAAGTTATTACAGTCGACTAGAGCGAATAAGGGTTTGCTCATTAGTGTTCCTTAATGTTCAATTGTCAATGCTCATTGCTCAATGAATGGTCAATATAATCAATGCCTTTAAATGATTCAATCATTGCTGCATTCATTGAACATTGACACTTGAGCATTGGTCATTTAGTTCGGTATGGATGAATGGCGGTAGTAACCACGCCCCAGCAGACGGCTTCCAGTGGCAGGCTGGCTCGGTGGCCGAGTATGAAGCTATCGCTTTCCCACCAGATGATAAGGTCATTTTTCTGCGGCGTCAGGACTCGGTCGATTATCAGGATATCGTTATGGAAAATCCCGAAATCGCGCCAACTATTGCCCTCAATCCGCATAAAGTAAGTACCAATCGAGTGCTGGATCAGCAGCTGGTTGAGGTCCAGGCTTTGCAACTGGGTGTCGGTGGCGGCATTGGGGAAACCAGCATGCTCTGCCACACTTGATCCGGAGACATTATCTATATTCATAGTGCCTCCTATGAAGTTACTGGCTCGAGGCCCAGCAAGGTCCATTGGTCATTTTCTTGCTTTAATCTGTAAGTGGTTAGACCATCAGTCATATTGAATAGTCTGACCACCTCTTCGCCACGGTGTACCAGCATCTGCAAACCAGACTTAAAGGAAAATTGCTGATTATCTAAGGTTACACGGGCTGGGAACGATTTAAATGACTTGCCATTTGAAAAGTAGAAAGAGTTTACTTCTACGGTCTTGTTGATCTTGTTCATATCTATATCTCCTGGTTATTAGAGCTATTTAGCATCTATCCGTTATGGGCGAATCCCAAGCAGCTGTTATGATTTTCAATCTGTTTTCTCGGCTTTTGGTCGTAGCCATAGCTACGAACCGAAAACGAAAAACAGATTGAAAGTGACAGAACTTGGGATTTTAGCTAACAGATAGATGTTCAATAGCTCTAGAGTAATAAAAGAGAGACTGGTCATCTGTTAATGCCAGTGAACGGGTTAGGAGAGGCTGCCTGTTAAAAAGATCAAACCGTTCAGTTGTCTTTCATGACAGGAAACCGATATAGATATGAGGTTGGCAGTGACCGGAGTATGCAAACCCAAGTGTTTATAAAGTCTGGAGACGATGGCCCCGGGCGGGGCTCATGAACACCACGACTACAATAAGTATACTCCCCCTCTACTAATGCAAAGCAAGTACTAAATCTGGATTTGGGAGAGGAATTCGACTAGTTGGCGGGGGGTGATTTCGGCCTTGATGATATAGCCGTCGGCTTGTTTCTCGATGGCGGCTCGGCCTTCCTCGGCTTGTTCGAGGTTGGTGGTGATAATAATTTTGGAATGCAAATTAGGCGTTAGCAACTTGTCACGCAGGCGCTTCAACACTTCCGTACCCGTTAGATTCGGTACCATGATGTCGAGCAGGATGATGTCATACTGGTCGGTCTGGCCCTCTTTCAGTCCGGCCTCGCCGTCGATAACAACTTTTACCTCATAGCCGGCCTTGGTTAATGCCCGGACATAAAGCTCGCTAATGAAGTGCTCGTCCTCGATGCAGAGGACCTTTTTGCCGTTACTGGTTTGCGGTTGTTCATCCATAATTAGCGCCTATACAACGAGTGATTTTTTACCCAGCCGTGGGCGGTACGGGTAATTTCAGTATTATTGCCCTTTTTGATTTCATCAGCAAGCTGACTGTATGGCTTCAGGCTGAATCCAAATGTGCTGCCCTCGCCTTCCTTGGACTCGGCCCAAATTTGGCCGCCATGGGCATTCACGATGGCTTTGCTGAGGAATAAGCCTAAGCCCGTGCCGCCAATCTCTGTGCGGGTGCGGTGGTTGCGGTAGAATTTCTCAAATAAATTCGGCAACACACTTTCCGGAATGCCCACGCCGAAGTCACGGACTGTGGTGACAACCAAACCGTCTTGACCGACCGAGGTGCTGACCACAATCTCTTTGCTGTCGGCGGAATATTTGATGGCATTGTCGAGCAGGTTGCTGATAACTTCGTAAATACTTACCCGATCGACTGCTACGGTCGGCAAATCAGCGGCGATATTATAAGTAATGGTTTTGCCGCGAACCTTGGCTCGCAGTTCATTATCAGTGCTAGCCCGTTTCAGTACCTCATCCCACTTTTCTTCATTCAGGCTTAGGACTAGCTGGTTTTCCTCGACTCGGGCGACATTTAGTATATTATTCACGAATGACGTCAGCTGTTCAGCTGAAACTTGCATTTTATACATGAAGTCTTTGAGCTCAGGGCTCAATGTATTACTCAATTCTTCTTCAAAAACTTCAATATAACCCCTTAAAACCGTCAAAGGCGTACGCAGCTCATGTACGGCCAAAGCCACAAAGCCCATTGATTTGTCGTCTTGGTTGTAGCGCTCAGTCCTGTCAAACATGGTGACTATAAATTCCGCGCCGCTTGGGTTGTCGCGGTTGTAATAAGCGGCCATATCGCACTGGTGCAGTTTGGTTTCGTCACTCACTAAACGGACCCGGACTCGCTCCCAGTACATGCTGTCGGTAGCTTTGTTTTTCTGGCACTCGTTCATCCAGCTCTCTAGAGTCTGCTCGCTCGGGAATTCTAGCTTAGCACTTTCAAATAATGGCTTGCCAAACAGCGCCGAACTTTCAATGCCGCAATATTCCAGAGCCACGTCGCTGGCATTGATTACGAATTGTTGCTTGTTGCAGACGAACATCGGCAGCGGCAAATGGCTGACAATGTTGGTGGCCTGAATGACGTCGCTGCGGTGTTCGCTGCTGCCTTGGTTGTTTTGGTTGCTGGCTAACTGGTAAACTTGCAGGCTTAGGCTCGTAATAAGCTCGCGGCCGACCTTTAGCTCGTCCAGGTTAACTGGCGGCGTACCGTAATGCTCCGGTGACACATGCAAAATCGCCTGCCAGATAGCTCGTACCGGCTGCAGGGCGAATGGTGTCAGAATTAGACTGGTGCTAACGGCCATGATTACCATTAAGACAAAAGTTATAACTGCGACAACCAGGCCGGGCAAAGTAAATAAATTATCGATCGACCACCAGGCCGCCAGGCCTAGCAGGTTCGTAAGCAAAATAGCCAGGAATAACCTCGTGGCGATTTGCGAACGGAGTTTATGGAAATGATCCATGTATTGACTTCTTCCCTAATAACTTTCCGGGCTAAAAACTGCCCTTTTTGCCCAAAATAGAGAAAACTGCTCCGCACCGTAATAACAATTACGCTTTGTCGCATTTTTTCCATTTTGAACAACAATCATCAATTTTTACCCTCTGAAATTATTAGCGAAGAAATCAAATTGGCCCACCCTATTTCATTTTATGGCGTTATTTTAACTCTATCCGTACCAGCTACTAAACTTATCCACGTCTGGCCTGGGTTTAGCGGCAAGACCGCGCCAGCAGGATCCTTTAATACTAGCTGGCTTTTGCGGTCAGCCTTGCTCCAGGTGCCCTGGATGACCGTGCCATCCTGGAAAATATAAGCTACACCACTGCCGTTAACTCCGTACTGTGAGTAAATTCCGGCGTAGCTGTGGCTCATGACTAGGGCTACGACTACCTTGGGGCTAATCTGGGCGCCCGATCGCTCGTCGACATGCGGTTTGCCGCCCTCACTGCGTTTGTAGGAGTTAGTAGCTTGGTCGTAATCAAAATGCGGGTTGTAGAGAAAGCTTGAGATGGTAAAGTCCATGGCTTTGGCATTTGGTGTAGCAATTGGCGTGTCGGCTGTCTTGCGCGCCAAGCCGGTATAAGTACTAGTCGTATAGCCACGACGATTCTGAGCCTCGAGCAGCTTAGCCCGGCTAGTATAGAGGTTGTGCGGCGCGAACCGATTGCTGGCGCGCTCAAAGGTGCTGCCGTTGGCGCCATGGTCAATGTCTTTGATGCCTTCGTTGCGAATCTGCGCTAGACCAACAGCGCTGCCGCCGGCGTGGGCGATCGCCGCGTCATATGGCACTAAGAAGTCTAAATAATAAGGCCGAACAGACCTGACTGGACCAATTCGCGCCGGCTGAGATTCCTGATATAAAGCTAGGAAACGGGTAATGCCGCCTTCGGCGATGGCCTCATAAACAATGTTAGCTTCGCTCAAGCCTGCTTGAGGCCTGGCGTCGGGGCTGTTTTCGATCATGACACCCGTAGACGGCAAATTATTGAGCTCTATGGGTATTTCAACCCCTGTCATTCTCGATGCGATCGTGGTTGGCGGCGGCGGTTCCGGTTTTGGCTCGACGACGCTTTGGTTTTCTATGACGGGATCCTTTTGCAGCAGTGCCCGGCCTCCTAAAATTGCGCCGATGATTAACAGTACCGCCACTACGGCCACGGCAATCAGTTGTTTACGTGATAGGCTTTTGAGCCACCAGTGGAATTTCTTAGGAGCGGCTAGCAGCAACATGGGTTTACTGAGCCGGTTAGGAGTAATTGTAGAAGCTGGTGTTTCAGAGGTCGGCTCGACTGGGTTCTTGGCTTTAAAATCCAGCTTTTTAGCTACCCTGTTGGGTTTAAAATCATTCAACATGCTTCAGGTTATTGTAACAGCTTACGGCCAAGGCTCAAATTAGCTAAATTGCGGCTAATTGCTGGTCTATGCGTTTTAGGCTGGTTTCTTTGCCGAGGATGGCTAGAGTTTCGGCTAGGCCGGGGCTGGCAGGTGCTTGGGTAGTGGCAATCCGGATTAGGCTGAATAATACCGCGGGTTTCTGACTAGTCTTTTCTAGTAGTTTATTAAGTCGCTTAGTTAAATCTTCGACTTCGAAATTGCTTTGTTCCAGTCCGGATTTAGCCTGTTCCAAGAGGTCCTTTAATTCTTTTTTATCTAATTTTTTAAGCTGTTTGTGTTCACTTATTAACTTCGGATCCACGGGCAGATCTTTAAAGAAAAATAAAGTTAAATTGGGCAGTTCTTTGAGGTACTTTAAGCGCTCCTGTACTAACCCCAGAACTGCTTTTTTGTACAGCCCATCCGCGTCTTTAGCCTCCTCGGGCCAGTAATCGCCTACTTTTTTATATAAATCTTCCAGAGGCATTTCACGGATAAAGTGGCCGTTGACCCACAGCAAACGCTGTTCGTCAAAGCGCGCCCCGCTCTTTTGGACGCGCTCGAGGCTGAATTTTTCAATCAGCTCCTGGATCGTAAATACTTCTTGCTTGCTGCCATCGTTCCAACCAAGTGTAGCTATAAAACTGACCAAAGCTTCCGGCAGAAACCCGTCGCGGAGATAATCCAGGACGTCTTTGGCGCCGTCACGTTTGGATAGTTTCTTGTTGCCGTCAGGGCCGAGGATGTGCGGCATCGTCGCCATCACAGGCGGTTTTAGGCCTAAAGCTTCGTACAAATTCAAATAATTCGGCACGCTAGCTAGAAATTCCTGCCCGCGTATGACATGGCTGATTTCCATCTCGGCGTCGTCGACTACATGGGCAAAATTATAAGTTGGGTAGCCGTCGCTTTTAATTAGTATGAAGTCATCTATTACTTCTGGGCCGGTTGATAATTCGCCCATAACAGCGTCTGCCCAGCTATAAGCCTTTGGCCCAGATTTAAACCTTAGGGGCTGGCTACCGTCCCATTTTGCAGGATTGTCTGGACGGTGGTTGCGGTACAAGAAAGGTTTTTTGTTCTTGGCGGCTTCATCACGGAATTTTTGGACTTCTTCCGGGCTATACGGGTCTGCGTACGCCCGGCCGCTGTCAATTAGCTTCTGACCCCACTTCTTATAAATGTCTAATCGCGTGCTTTGGCGGAACGGGCCTTCGTCGGGTTCTAAGCCTAGGGCTTTGAGGCTGTCAATAATGTGCTGGTCGGCGCCTTCGACCTCTCGTTTCCTATCCGTGTCTTCCAGGCGCAAAATAAACTGGCCACCCCCCTGCCTGGCCACTAGCCAGGCGAACAAGGCGGTTCTAACGCCCCCCACATGCAAATATCCGGTAGGACTTGGGGCAAAACGCGTGCGGACTTTCATCCCGTTAGAACTCACTTAACCTTATTAGTTTATTGGACGATTGAAAAGCTAAATGGGGTTCAGCAGAGTAGTGACTATAGATAGTTTTTTGAGTTCTAACGGGATTCATGCCCACTAGTATACCTGAAATCTAAAGTGAACCAGCGAGACGGAGCAGTTGGTCAGTGTTGAGGGCGGATTCACCTTCAACTTGGTACAGAATACCCTTATCTACCCATGTGGCATTGCTATCGTCGTAAACATAAATGGTTTTGCCCTTGTCCTGATAAGTTTGGTAAGGCTTCTTGGTGACAGCGACTTGTTGGCTCAGCAAAGTTTCGTTGGTTAAATCAGTTGACTGTTGGGTAAGCTTGAAGTTGCGCTCGTCACTATTGGATTTATAACTAACCATGATCTGGCCAGGACTGTATTGGATAGCGCCTTTCATAGAAAAGCCAGACGGCTTATAACCAGGCAGCCTGGCGCTAATGCCAGCCCGAGCTGCGGCTACGTGCATGGCTAAATTCGGCGTATTCTGATAAACAATGAAACCTACTATCAGCAAGGCTGTGGCAAAACCGCTGACCGCCCGCACTACCCGCGGGCTAACGTGCAATTTGCGGGCTACCTTATGACTGACGCCTGCTTTGCGCGTGCGGGTTTGTTTATGGCTCTCGGCCTTATGTATGGCATGTTCGAAGTCGTGATGCGCTCTGCCGTGCGTAGAGTGGCCGTGAGTATGTCCAGCAATGGCCTGAGCGTTGTGCTGCAGCAACTGAGTTAGGACTGGGATTTCTGGTTCAGGCTGAACTTCTAAAGGCGCCACTTGCGGCTGGATGGAGCTATGATGGATACCGAATTTGCTAATAAGCCGGCTTTTTGCGACTTTTGTTGCCCGGGCTTCGCGCTCAGGGTTGCTTAGATGAGCCTTGGCAGCTCTCTGACCGTCTTTGGATTTAGCTGCCGTAGGTTTGTGGACAGCGTGCCGCATCAGGGCATGGGAGCGTTCGGTCTTCTTGGGAGCTGCCGGAGCTACGGTATGGATCTTGACTTTTTTAGCTACTGACATAATGGTGGCCTCAGCATTAGGGCGACGCGTAAATCCATCAACTACCTGACCCGTATGATGGCTGACTGGTTTCTTTTTAGTTTGCGGCGCATGATGTCCGTCCAGCTGTTTACCGGTGGTGGCATCATATAGTTTGCCGTTCATTTCTATTGTGTTACGAGACACTGTTTTTGTCACCTTCATTGCTTACGCTTAAATCTTATCATAAACCTTAATTGCAGGCTCCGCAAGGGGTTTCATACCCTAGACTATCTCTGTATACTTATTATCGATTATGGATTTTCTCGATCCCAAAAAAAAGAAGTTGCATAGAATCCAATTATTCATTGGTTACGGCCTGATGGCCATTGTATTAAGTATTGGCAGCGTAATATTGCTGTACCGGGCGTATGGCTACAACCTTAACCCCCGTACTGGTGATATTGTCCAAAATGGCTTGGTGTTTATTGATGCCCACCCTGAGGCGGCCGACATTAGCTTAAACGGCCAAAGCAAAGGCACCACCAGTCAACGTCTGGATATGCCCGCTGGTGACTACCTGCTTGAGCTAAAGCGAAACGGTTACCGGGACTGGTCACGGAGTTTTACTCTTGAGGGCGGCAAAATTGAACGGTTTGTCTATCCATTTCTATTCCCTGCTGAACTAAAAACAACTGACGTTCAGCTTTATGCCAGTACGCCCGGTCTTGTTACCAAAAGCCCTGATCGTAGTTTAGTACTGGTCCAGCAAACAGGTACGTTTCAGTCTTTCGACCTTATAGATACAACCACCGAAGTAGCTGGTATTACGACCCTCACCTTGCCGCCTAACCTATTGCAAGCTACCGGACCAACTCATACATTGGAGATGGTGGAATGGTCGTCAGATAGCCGTCATGTGCTTTTGAAACATAGTTTCCAGAATGGACAGGAGTTCTTTGTGGTTGATACTGAGTCGGTTGGGGCTAGTGCCAACATTTCAAAGGCCTTCAACGTATCATTTACATCCCTAACCTTAAGGGACAAAAAATTTGATCAGTTTTATTTATTTGACCAGGTGAGTTTGAACTTGCTCGCGGCTGACCTGCGTACCGGTGCGGCTACGCCTATTCTCAGCAATGTCATAACTTTCAGGCCGCACGGGGCTGATGTCTTAATTTACATAACAACTGCCGGCGCTGCTGAGGGTAAAGCCCTGGTGCGCGTACGCGAAGGTACCCAGGATTTTACGATTCGAGAAATCCCAACAGCCTCAAGCTACGTTGTCGAAGTTGCCCGGTTTGAAAATGCCTGGTATTTCGCAGCAGGCTCGGGTGCCGAACAAAAAACCTATGTTTTTCGCAACCCGGTTACAGCTGTCAAGAACTTGCCGGATCGCCGGCCAGTACCAGTTGGTATCTTGAGGCTCGACGCTCCTGCCGAGCATGTGTCATTCTCGACTAACGCCCGGTTCGTGGTTGTGCAGGCCGGCAGCCAGTTTTCGGTCTATGACGCTGAGACTGACCGGCAGGATCGCTACGATACCAAGCTGACGCTTAGCCCGGGTCAAAAAGCTAGCTGGATGGATGGCCACCGCTTAACACTGGCAACTCAGGACAAAGTAGTGGTGTTTGATTATGACGGTACTAATCTGCAAACGATGTCACCCGCTTATAGCGGCACGCCAGTAGTGTTTAACAATAATTACACGGCTATGTTTAGCCTCGGTCCGTCCACGTCCGTAGCCGGTCGTCCAGCCTTCACCCGCACCGAACTAGTCGTCAAACCCTAACTTTTATACTTTGAAGAGCCGTGTTTTCGGGAAGAGCAGGAACGGTTCGCTGAAAGCGAATCTGAATTTATTTCAGAAGTGACGATGAGAAACCCCGAAGGGGTGTCTCATGAAGATATCCAATCCCAGAAGCGGGACCACAGAGTTGGTGCGTCTGATGGCAGTATTCTTGGACCGCTGGCTGCAGTTTGGGTCGTCGGGATGCTGCTGGCGATGTTGCTGGCCGGATCGGGGCTGATTTGCTCGCCGACTACAATTAAGCGGTTGGTTGAAGTCCCGGGCGGGTCGCACGTTATGAGTGTCACGGTTGACCGGTCTCGCGGCGCTAGTACGCTTAGATCATCCGGCTGGACGATCTTTTTTTCGAACACTTTATAAATGTAGCGTTTGCCGTCTTTCTCAATCATAAAGGTGTCGCCGATTTCCATGCGTTTCAGCAGCACGAAAGCAAACTTGTACTTGCCCTTATTTAAGATGTTATTGCTAGAGTGGCCGAATATGACCGCGTTGCCTTGCTCGCCAGGGTTTGGCGTGGTGGCATAGTGCAGCACCCCGCCCTCTAGGGCTCGCTGGATAGCATGCTCGTCAATTGACGGCTCGTCGTAAATTACTGGTATCTCGACATTGATTTTTGGAATAATAATTTTCGGATCCGAGCCTACTGCTGAAGTAGCATCAGTGATAATTGGCGTTGAGCTGACATTACGGCTCGGGGTGATAAATGGAGCCAAAAAGCGTTCGTTAAAAAAACTAAACATCATAACTACTAAAACTATTGATCCCATGCCAAGCCCAAAGCCCAGGGATTTAATGTGGTGCTTGTGCTTGGTCGAGACACGCTTATTAATCTGATTTAATAGCTGTTGTTTGATATCAGAAAACGTTCGGCTATCAGGTATCCTCAATAGGCTGGGTGCTGGCTGCGGATGGGTCTGTGGGCTCTCTTGCTGAGGTAGAATCCGGTGTTTTGGTGCTGTAGCCTTGGCGTAGTGCGAAGACTGGGCTTGATGCCGGTAAAACTCCTGCCAGACTTCATGCTTCTCTTTATCTGACAGATTAGTGTAATACTCATGCCACTCAGTTTGAATTTGGGCTAAAGGCTTGCCTGATTTTGTCAGGTTATGCATAAATTCTTGGTGCTTAGACCTGGGATGCACTATTTCGGCTTCTTTGGCCTCTTCAGCGGCATTTGGTTCCTCGGCGTATAACTTGTCAATTTTGCCGCGAATTAGCTGTACCGCATCGTTATCATCTGAGGTGGGCGGAGTTTTATCATTAGTATTGTCTGCCATAACAGATACATTATAACGGATAATGCTTGAACTTATGCACCCCTATAAAGAAGCTCATATTTGCAGTATAATGTCCCCTGTTCCAAGCCGCCGGGGTGGCGGAATTGGTAGACGTTTTTAACATTTGAAGCCGGAGTGGCGGAATTGGTATACGCGCACGACTCAAAATCGTGTTCCGCAAGGATTGAGGGTTCGAGTCCCTCCTCCGGCACCAAATGTTAAAAACAAAAGGCAATAAATTGCCTTTTCGCTGGGGCGCATCGCTAAAGCGATGCCGTCAGGACGAACAAAATCCGGTGGTAGCAATATCATGCGGGTTCAAGTCCCGCCCCCGGCACCACAGCCTAAACGAAGAGTTAACTTACCGGACGATCTAATACATCCAGGAGCAGCTCGGCTCGCTGGTCGAGTCGGCTCCCTGACCTTGGACAGGCTTGAAAATAATCCATATAGCATTCTGTAATAATTGTCGACACTGAAAATTTTCCGCTATAGACCTCTGGTTGCAGGAGTAAATCAGGGCGTGCGTACAGGGGGGAAATACCTTCCGCAAAGCCTTCTCTCCGACTAGGTACAGACGAGCTTGATTTAATCTGGACCTTGTATGCGGTTTCTATGCCATCTCCCACATCCGTAAGAACATTCATGTCCCAAGCTTTGTCGACAACATTCCCGTGGCCATTCATATGATCTTCTGAGAACAAGGCCGGCATAGCCATCCAGCTGCCGTCACCTATACCCCAAATCGCATAACGCTGAGCAAGCAGGAGCACGCTCGCCTCAGTTAATGTTCCGGCCAAGTCCCACATATACCGATCGGACCCGCTTCCTTTACTTGACTGAAATGCTGCGCTAGCCAGATAGGCAACTTCTATGCTTTTTTCGTAAGATTTAGCCGCAACGTCGAGAGGCGGTATGACATTAGGGCCTGCCAAGCACACGTGGTTAGGCATTTGAGCCAATTGTAATAGCGCCCGAGCCTGGAGATCATCCATTTTTTTTGATGATAGTTCTCCGTTTCGCACAACTACCTGAAAGTTTTGTTCTGCTCTTTGAAGCCATTCAGCGGTTTCATCTAGCGTACTAACTCTGTAGCCTGCTTCGACAGCCAAGTTCCCGGCCATGAGGCGGGCTTGACGGTCACCTTTTTCTAACTTCTTTAGAGCATTTAAAAATGGCAGGCCATGATTTTTATAGCCGTCTTGAATCCTGTCTGCTGACCTTTCGGCACCTAATGTAGCGAATCCTCTACCTTTGTCGGAATGTTTAACGCGTTTTGATACAGGCATGATTAATGAGATACTATGCCACGATGACTTCTGTTTAGCAAGCGTAATGCCTGTACTATACTAGGCTAGTAGTAAGCGCTTCGAATGGCTTGTCTGGGTTTTGGAGGCGCCAGACGGCTGTCTTGGCCGCGGTTTCTACTCGCCAGACGGGCTTTTCCTCCTCGAGTTTTGTAGTACTTACGTTGCCGTTTACGGCTACAAATATGTTTTCTAGATGCTTAACCACAATTTCTACGTCATTCTCTGTTGTGAAGTCATGTAAGACTTCAACTAATCTGATTAAATCCATGTCAAAGGTAACTGGTTTTATGAATTTAGCACTAATTAATAGTTTTTGAAGTTGGGCTAAGCTTAATACTAGCGTCGTATTTGGCCTTTTCAATATCGTTTCAGGATTAGTCGTAAAGTAATCCACCCCGTCTTTAGTAATTGTTAGAGCGCCGCTAAATTTCGCGGCGAACTTTTCTAGCAAGATCGCGGTTTCAGAATTGCGCCCCAGTTCTCCGGCAATCAGGACTCCATCGGCCCAGCCTGCTAAATCGAGGAACTCAGCAAGAGCCTTCTGGCCAAAGCTGCCGCTGGGGTTGCTTGGCGCGAACTCGCCTTCAGCTATCACCGGCCCGACCACTTTTTTAACCGCTTCAGGCAAAAGCACCCGAGCCGTACCGACCCCAGCCTGGCTGGCGGCCTGATAGGCCCCAGCTACAGAAGCGAAGCCAAAGGAATTGCCGCCGATGATGGCCAGTTTGCCGCGCGAACGTTTATTTTCCGGCCGGCTCCAGATTAGCTCCGGGAAAAGCGGCTTGCTCTTAGTCTGTTTATGCCAGTAATCCATCTACTAATTCCACACTCTTTTTAATAACCTGATCGTTCTTATCTAGTGTAAACTCACAGCGAAGTTTATTACCTTTCAGAACTTGGGGTAACCAATGCGGGTCGTCGGCCCACATCTGGTTGTAAGGAATTCTGTCGATAGCGAACCATTTTGGCGACATCTCTGCTGTTTCGGAGGGACTTCCTGCCCATTCATTACTTAAAAAGACACTTACAAATAAGGTAGCCCTTTTCCCTTCATGACGTTCATGAAAAATGATTTCAGCGGCCAGATCTAGCTTTAATGGGGTAACCTTTATCTCTTCTTGGCATTCGCGTACAGTCGCTTGTTCAGTAGTTTCATTTTTTTCTACCTTTCCCCCAACGCCGTTCCATCTTCCTGCGCCAAAGCCACGCTTCTTCATAGCAAGTAATACTCGTTTTTCTTTGACTAAGAAAAGAACTGTCAGCTTTTTCATATCTCCAGCGTAATACTAACCGGACAATGGTCGGAGCCCATGACATCGGCATGGATTTGGGCGGCCTTTACTTTATCTTTTAAAACCCCTGAAACTAGGATGTAATCAATCCGCCAACCGACGTTCCGGGCCCGGGAATTAGCAAAATGACTCCACCAGCTATAGTGGCCATTGCCTTTGGTAAACAACCGGAATGTATCGACAAAACCATTATCTATAAAATTCTGGAAGCCGCTGCGTTCTTCGTCGGTAAAGCCTTTTTTACCCACATTGGGCTTGGGGTTGGCCAGGTCATCTTCCGTATGGGCGACATTGAGATCACCAGTAAATATGACCGGCTTTTTCTTTTCCAGTTGCTTGCAGTAAGCCAAAAAGGCTGGGTCCCACTGCTTGTGGCGGAGTGGAATCCGAGTTAAATCATCTTTGGCGTTAGGCGTGTAGACGGTTACTAAATAAAAATCATCGAACTCAGCAGCGATCACCCTGCCCTCGCTGTTTGGGTCGCCATAAGTATCGGCAACTAGGCCGAACTGCTTGCGAATATCATCCGGCAAGCCATTTATGACAGCCAGCGGCTTTATTTTAGTGAAAATCGCCGTACCGCTGTAGCCTTTTTTATCGGCGGAATGCCAGTATTCTTCGTAACCGGGAAAATCTATCTCGGCCTGGCCTTGCATGGCCTTCGTTTCTTGCAAAGCTAAAATATCAGGTTGATGCTTGGCCATAAAGTCTTGTATAGCACCTTTTCTAACAACAGCACGGATGCCATTCACATTCCACGAATAAATTTTCATACTTTTAGTATACTACTGGTGCTGCACGGAGAGGTCGCATAGTGGTCTAGTGCGCCGCCTTGGAAAGGCGGTATGGGGGCAACTCCATCGAGGGTTCGAATCCCTCCCTCTCCGCCAAGGCTAAGACGTTAAGCCTATATAAAATTACTACGTTTACACCTTAACAACTTCTTGGCAAAGAAGTACACTATTAGGACATGGCGGTTATAGAATTACAAGATGTCAGCAAGCTTTATGGTTTCGGTGATGCGACTACGGTAGCACTAGACGAGATCAGTCTAATTATTAACAAGGGTGAGTTTGTAGCTGTCATGGGTCCTAGCGGTTCCGGTAAATCTACGCTGATGCATATAATCGGCCTGCTTGATCGGCCAACCCACGGTAACTATTTCTTAAACGGCAACCAGGCCGCCCGCTTTAGCTCTAATCGCCGAGCAAAAGTTCGCCGCGATATGGTCGGCTTTATTTTTCAGTCCTTTAACCTGTTGCCGCGGCTCAATGTCCTGGAAAACGTCGCCCTGCCGCTAATGTACAAAGGCGTGGGCCAAGTTCGGCGTCTCAAGCGGGCGGCCGCTATGCTGGAGCGAGTCGGCCTCGGCGACCGTGAATATTTCTTGCCCAGGCAGCTGAGCGGCGGCCAAACCCAGCGGGTGGCGGTGGCTCGGGCGCTTATCAATGACCCGAGTATCATCATCGCTGATGAACCAACTGGGAACCTTGATAGCGCATCCAGCCGTTTGGTAATGGAATTATTGAGCGAGCTGCACAAAGATGGCCACACCATCCTGATGGTCACCCACAACCCGGAACTTACCCGTTACGCGACCCGCGTGGTCTTCATGCATGACGGCGAGATTATAGCTGACGAAACCTCAGAAATTGGTGAGGTGCCGGATATGGCTAAGCGGCTGTACTTTATTCCGCGCAAGACCGAGGAGGACGATCTAGCTGGCGTTTCGGCTCTGATGCAGGCATTACCTGGCAAGTTGAAGCCAAAAGCCGCCAGAAAGAAAAAGTCGAGCTCTAAGTCTAAATCTTACCGAGCTCGTCCAAAGAAAGGCCAGAAGTGATGATTCGTTCCACCCATCATCAGCTTACAGCTAACAGCTTACAGCTAGCAGTTGTTGAAGCTCGACTGTGTGCTGTGTACTGTGTACTGTGTACTGAAGTTTCCGGAGGAAATTTCTGATGTGGCGCCACGGCAACGTCAAGATGGCCCTGCAGTCTATCAAGACTTCCAAGTGGCGCAGCCTGCTGACGATGCTAGGTATTATCATAGGCGTCGTGTCGGTGGTTACAACCGTTTCGCTTGGTGAAGGCGTCAAACAACAGCTGCGTAATCAAATTGGTCAGCGGGGCTCGGACCTAGTAACCGTGCTGCCTGGTAAGCGCGTCGAGCGCGACAATAAAGGCAATATCACCAGCTTCAATCCGATAGCTCCGAGCGGGACTTTGTTTTCAGAAACGGATTATACAGCCGTCGAATCACTGCCTTCCGTCGACAAAGTAACACCGTTTGCTAGGGTCACAGGGTTGGCTCAAACCGATAAAAAATCCTACAGCGGCAATATTTTTGCCACTAGCGGCCAAGTACCTGACTTGCTTCGACAAAAGGTTGAATTCGGCAGTTTTTTTAGTAACAGCGAGCAAAACGAGTTCGCAGTCATTGGTGTAAATGTCGCCGAACAATTATTTGGAGAGAATGTGCCTGTCGGCAAATCATTTAAAATTCGCGACCAGAGCTTTGTCGTCCAGGGCATCTTCGAAGAATTTGACTCTACCTCCACGCTATTTTTAAATGAAGACTACAATAACGCCATTTTTATTCCCTATCAGGTTGGGCGCAAGCTAATGGGCGGCACGATTCAAGTCCAGCAGATTTTAGCAAAACCCAAAGCTGACACCACCAGCCAGAAATTAACCAGCGATATCGACCAGGCGTTGCTCAAGGCTCACGGCGGCCAGCCGGACTTCACAGTATTGGAACAAGAAGAAACGTTAGCCCTAGCTGCCAACTTGTTGGATTTGGTAACTAGGCTGATTGCCGGGATTGCGGCCATATCTCTGATTGTCGGCGGTATTGGCGTCATGAATATCATGCTGGTGTCAGTTTCCGAGCGGACCGGTGAAATCGGCATCAGAAAGGCCGTAGGCGCTACTAATCGACAGATACTCAGCCAGTTTTTAACCGAAGCTGTCATCTTGAGCCTGGTAGGGGGTGTTATCGGAGTTGTTAGCTCAGTCCTGCTTAACTTCATCCTGCGAGTATTTACGGACTTGCAGCCGGTCATCACGTTGCCGATTATGGGCGTAGCTGTCTTTGTTGCCGTACTAGTTGGCGCATTCTTTGGGGCTACACCAGCCCTCAGAGCTGCTCGCAAAGACCCCATCGAAGCCTTACGCCACGAGTAGCGGCGCCTCCTCCTGGAAGACCTGCTAAATTGACCAATAAACCATACTACTGTTTAATATGAAGTTACAAGGGGTAATCTATGAGCGAGAAGATCATTACAGAATTAGACAAGGAGCTACAAGCCCGAATTGAGCAACAAGAAGAGTCGGTGCGTAAGCATGAACAGGAACAGGGGCTTATTGATACTTTAAACGAACGATTTAAGGCATTGCACGCAAGTTGTGGACGTATTCTCTTGGGAGAACAGCGTAAAGGTTTGGTTAAAAACACTGAAGGCGAGTCAACAAGAGCTAGGAGTAAATATATGGGCAATCAATTCGGACCCGGAGAAAGCGCTGGGCTCTATTTTGGAACACATCGGCGATATTCTCATGACGTTACAGAACCTATAAAGCTCTCAGATCCAGTTTTTGAGGCTACAGACAGAGGGCTGCATGCCCAAATCCACCGACTTCGGCCGTTCACACAAGCTATAACTGTAGGCATACCAGCGCTTCCTGTTGTTGACCCATCACGAGCAGCATTTGCGGTTGAGTTTACCGGTATGGAGAGGGGTACGACTGCCCGTAAGTTGGTAGTCATGCAGTATAAGAGTCACTGGCTTAAGCATGAAGGCTCGTTGAATTATTATTACGATACTGACGAAGTCAACGACATTGTATATAGAGGTAGTTACGCTACTTCCATCAAACCAGATGAGATATTAATAGAACTTATTGAGACAAACGAAATACTGCAACCGATCGTGGATGGATACGGGCAGCCAGTTGCCCAGACTTTAGAGAAACAATAGTTCTTAATGTCGCATCGGTTCTGGGAAGAGCAGCCCCCCAAAATGTATTCCATTTTGCCAGCGCGATAAGGGGTCCCCATAAAACCTGTTTTGTGGGGTAAGGTGAGAAACCTTTCAGGTGTCTCATTACCTGAAAAACCGTCCTCTTCGCTTAAAGGACGGTTTTCACGCATAAGTCTCTCGAACTTATTGAATTCTCTAGTGGCTTTTTATGGTCGAAACCCTGGTGTCAGGGGCATGTCTTCGTACCACCAGAAGCCGCTATCATCCGAACGATCAGGCTGCTTACGGCTTAATGCTGCAAGACTTTTGATCATAGAACCTCCAAATTGTTAAACACTGTTAAATTAGCTTAATAGACGTAGGTAACTGGAATTATTAGTCGGTCTTTGGTTTTGTCTGGACGGCTTATTCGTGTTCGTTTCACCATGGATGTCCTACTCCTTTCCATTAATAGCTATTTAATCCTATTAAACGACCAACCATTCTCCTACGAGATATCTCACAGGCGCTTTTAAATATAAAATCGGCCCCTCGGGGAGCCGATTTCTGGTCTAACGCATCAACTACTTAAAGCCGAGTTGCGCTGCCGCGGTTGCCGGTAAGCATGCGGATGAAAAATAGCAGTACAACCGCGCCTAAAATAGCTACAATCACACTGGTTATATTAAACCCTGATACACCAGGGCCGCCCAATATGCTTGAGATTGCGCCGCCGATGAAAGCGCCAACGACGCCAATGATGATGTTGGCGATGGCACCCTGGTCTTCATCAGTATGCATAATCAGCGAAGCGATCCAGCCTACAAGTGCTCCAAAAACTAACCACAAAATAATTCCCATATTTACACCAACCCTTTCTTTATATTACTTTTCCAGCATAGCCTCTAATAAATTGCTGTGCAGTAAAATAACTCACATCAATTTTTATGCCTACTTCCGGCCCACGAATTTGAAAAAGCGGCTTTCCTCGCCAGCCAGTGTCTTCTCTTGATACAAAAAGGCAATCTTGTTATCCTCGAAATTCTTGAAAAATCCTGCCCAGCTAATTTCTTCTAATCTGTTATCGCTGCCTTGCCCTGGAAATAAGACGCGTAAGATGCCAGTATTCTCATTTTCACCTGTGCCGCGGACTTTAGCCGGCTTGCCGCCGCGCCCCTCTACCCATTTGCGAATTACTTCCTGATCCGTTGTGATTGCGCTCGTTGCCATGGGAATCTCCTTTTCGTCGTTCTATTGCATCAAATAGACAATATAATTGCAGTGAATTATTTATCCCTAGTAGGGATCCAATTAAAAAACCCTAGCACTTTAGGCTAGGGTTTGAGTTCTAAATAATTAGTTTTTACTCAGCCAACTCTCTCATTAGCTTCTCTTTAGCCTCTGCGCTGACTAGAGATCCTTTTACCTGCGGCTTATTGGGCACACTGCTAGAGTCTTTTTTGTTGTGTGTCAAATTTTTGTCCTTTCTGTTTAAGTTTGCTGAAGAATGATTATGCTTGGCTGGGATAGTTACTGCTGTGAAATATCTCGCTTTGTTAAGGATAATTCATTTAAACATATTATGGGCGGAATGACCCGGTCGCGGAGCCTGGGGTGAAGCGGATGTCTGACGGGTTATGGCAGCGGGCTTGGGCTGTTTGAACTTGTCTTTCTTTGGGGTATGAAGGGTGTGTGAGGTTGTATCGTGTTTGCCCATACTCTCTCCTTACTTACACGGCTACTTTAGTACATCAGCACGGCTTATGCCGTGATCATTCTCTCATCCAACCCCGCTATTCAACCGTTAAATTAGCTTCTACGCTTGGTTCTGCCAGGTTGACATGAACTTCAGCCGAGGCGGTGTCTAGTACGTTTACTTCCAAATTAATTCCGCTTTCAGGATCGCTAGGCGTTACCGTTGGCGGAGTTGTGGGCGTACCGCCAGTAGATGGGGTGGTCCCTCCGCTCGAGCCATTACTTGGCACCAAGCCCAAACTATTCTGAGGTGCAGGCTGATTATTAGGGTTTCGGCTTGAGGTTACTGGTTGCCTGTGCGCAGGAGTATTAGCAGAGCTTGCCTGAGCAGTATTGCCAGCAGTATCTGAACTGGACGAACCTGTTGTGTTGGAGCCTAGTACCGCTCCCGGCTCATCGTTCTGCGCGATTGTTGTCGGTTGAGGTACAAATTCAGCTATGTTATTGATAAAAGCGCTCAAAGCTGGAAAACCAATGGTTACAGCCAGGATAAAGGACGCAGTCAGGATGTTCTTTTTTGTTTGGTCAATGACGCCGATTGATGCTCGATACACCATATTTGACCTCCCTAAAATATTAAACAAAGTAGAACTTTTACAGATCTACTATGGTAATTAGAATACTCATAAAATTTACTTCTCGCTATGAATTATATCGCTTCGTATCAGAGCAGCCTACAAAGTATTTCAAACAAAAAGAGACTCCTGAAGAGTCTCTTCCAAAATCATAATTAATGCTGGATTTAGTATTCTAGGTAGGTTTGCCAGTTCTGTTGTGGGCGTTCGTCGTCTTGGAGACTCTTGTCGTACTTGTTCATCCTCTCACCCTCCTTTAAGGTACTTCTACAATACTCCTAGAGCTTTAAAGCAAATATGAATTATCTCGCAAATTATGGTGTGATATAGCGCACAATTGTTATTTTGGGGTATTTGACCCTCCATAGAGATTGAAGTTATAGCTTAGTCGAGCGTCTAACCCTTGGTAGGTTCAAGGGTGGCACACCCAGGGGCGGGGTAACTAGCATTATCGTAGACAGAGTCGTCGCCTAGATAGGTCTCCCAAGCGGTGTAAAGGTCTAGAATTTTCTTGTTCATGTCGTCTTTAATTGAATCGTCGAAATGAACAAACGGGCACCAGTGAGTCGGCTCGTTGTTGAGCGGATGAAAGAGGCCGATCTCCACAATCCCAAAACCAGGATGGTGTTCTGAGCCATGAGTACTAACCTCCGCCACTACTTGGCCGGCTGTCACTTTGTCTCCTACCTTCACTAGTGGGTTGATGACATGTTCCATCTCGTAGCTCCAAGTGGATTTATTATCTTCTGCAAACCAAATGGTGTAATCGTTTGAATAAAGAATTTCGACTTTTGTTACCTCTCCATCAATGGGCGCCAACACTTTTGTTCCAAGGGGCAGTCGGAACGTCGGCTGGACGTTTCTCTTGGTTGGGTCATTAGGGCTGCGGTTATCTTGGATGCCGTAGTCGCTCCAAATTAATTTTTGATAGATTGGGTCGCCGCTTAATATACTAGCTAGCTCTCTGGTGAAGTGAAAATCACCGGCTCGATTGGTGTTGGGATCGTAGTAGTCGAGATTAAAGCCAATATTTTTTAACTTTGGCGGTTCGTCCTTGCCACTTGATTCTGTAGAGTTGATCAATGATGAAATCGGATTTCCGGATCTTTTGCTGAGTATAAAGAGGCCAACAGCTACAATAATTCCGACAACAACCAGAATGATTATTAATTCTAAAGCCGCGAAGCCTTTTTGTTGGTCACGCATGCAGCAATAGTAGCATGCTTATGCTTGACTCTCCGTAGTGATGGAAGTTAGGGCTACGCTGATTTCGAGCGATGAAGGCAGCCGACCCAGCAGCATGGTCGACGCAGTCCTTCTAAAAGTTCCGTAACTGTCCGTTCGATATGGTTTTTTCTAGTTTCTGGTTTTTTGGTAGTTACAGTCCAGCAGATCCATTCATTACGTGCCAGTGGCGTGAGGTCTTCCCACCTTTCTAAGGCCGATTCGTCAGATATCAAGGCCTTACGTAAATCCGAAGGCAGTTCATGCACCACACCGGTGGCGATTTCATTTTTGGTCATAGTTATTCTACTATTTTACCCCAAAATGAAAAACAGAGGTTAAGTACACCCGTTACTTTAGTTGGAATCTTGGCTCACACTAGCAGACGAGTTGCGAACAGCTAGTGCCGACTATGGTGAGAATAAACTTGGTACCGTTAAGGAGTTGCTAGCTGTCGCATAATGTACCCTATTACATTGCGCAGAAGCCCACTAAAGAGAACTGTCGCCTCCGAAGAACCACGGCGCTGACATTTCTACTCGCCCCTAATTAAATCACTTGTCTATTTCAAAGGTAATACTGTCCAACAAATGCGCTAAGAGCTCTTCATTTCCTTTGTATGCCTGTATGCAAGCCTCAATATTTTGATTGGGCGTAACTTTATTCCAATCAATTGCCATACTCTTACTCTCGTACGCCAGGATGGATAAAAAGGTACGAATTGTTCGTCCATTTCCCTCACGGAATGGATGCAGTATATTGAGCTCCGAATAATAGTGTGCAAGCTTGGCGATGTAGTTCGACTGCGAAGTTTCCTCACTCAGATATTTGTCCTCTCGTAGTTCACTAAATATACGCGCTCCTTCCGCCGGGATATGCTCGGCTCTGCAAAATCCCGTGCTGCCCTTTGATATTTGTACCGTTCTGACTTCACCCGCCCAGCCATAGATTTGTCCAAACATTTCACGATGTAGCTGGCAAAAATCATCAAAGTCTTGATTCTTCACGCCCCAGGTTGCCTGTAGTGTCAATCTTAGAATTTCCGGGGTTACCAGCTCGATTTCGGCCTGATCAAGCGATTCCTGATCAGTTATTCCCAACTTGTTTCGAAGTACGCTAGTAGCCGGATCTTTGTATGGATCCGGGCCTGTCGCGTAAAAATCGTCCATTTATTATTTGTTTTTAGCCGACAGTTTCTTAGCAGAGTCGCTTCGGACTTGTTCAATGGTTAGTTTACCTTCGGCGTATGCTTGTAGGCGTGAAACATTCACCTCACTCGGCTGCAGGCCCTCGAGTTTGATAGATCCTACCGCAGCATTTACCGCAAGTTGTCGACGGGTCTGTGTTGACTTGTTCATAAATACATTATACCAAAATACCCAACAAATGTTGTATTAATAGAACTACTTGTCTACAAATACAGCGTTGAATTATTTATACGTAGTCCAGAACAGTTAACTACGGTTTTAATCACCGATAACGGACATTTTCACCATACAAGAGACAGCAAACAAAAAGCACCTCTCTCAAAGTGCTTATGCTTGGCTCCGGAGGCCCGCCTGTCTGACTGACAAGACGGGCAGGCCGGGCTGCCTTCGGCACAGCTGCAAAGCTTTCTCGAAGCAAGCTTCTGCGAGAGCTTTTTGCGAGCGAACCTCCGGTTCGAGGCTCTGCTTCGCAGAACGTCAATATAAAAACCCCAGTCTAAAGACTGAGGATTTTATATTGGCTCCCCATACAGGTCACGAACCTTTTACAGGGGTTACGGGACACAAAGCGAGACAAATGAGACACTACACGGCTTGTGTGTTGAAATGCCTATTCTGACTTAGCGTAATCATGATAACTCATGAATGACGCACTAATTCTAATAACCATGAAGGAACCTTCTTGCAGTTTAGTAACAGGAGGCAAAAGCGTTTTGTCCTTGTAAGTACGGGGTTTTACCATACGCGCAAATACACTGTCTTTTACTCTTTGATCAGTTTCTACTTCGGCTGTGCCTTGGATTTGTAGGGTTTGGAGCGTCCCGGGTTCGTGTATGGTCAAGGCGACTTGACTATGAGCATAAACATTCCTACCCTTGCCGGTGTCCGACTTGGTAAGAATATATATTAGGTTATTTTGGTCGACCGAATAGTAAACAACAGCTCCGTGAACATTACCGGTCCTATCCACGGTCGATAGGACAGCTAAATCGTGTTCTTTGAGGAACTTCGCCGCTTTCTTATCTGTAATATTTTGAAATGTTGGTAGCGAAGCCTCTTGCTCGTACCGTCCACTGGCTTGGTCGTATGTACCTTTTTCTAATCGCCTACTCTCGATGTATTTTATAAATATTTTCGCACAATTTGAGTTTACGTAACGGAATGTGTAATTTGTGATGCGCGTATGTAAGACAACCGAGGTAAATGGTCCAGCTGTACTACTTTTTACACCGGATACTACATCATAGGTCAATTCGTCAGTTGTAGTAAATAGCGGTTGCTTATCAAGAAAAATTACACGATGGTCGGTCGCAATTAACATAGCAGATATACCGCCGCCGATTTGGCCGTAAATGACTCCACCAATATGTTCATCTTCGTGCAGGATGCGTGGCAGCTCTCTGGTTTCAGACTTAGCTAACCCATGACGAGTCACGCCTACTGTTTTAAGCTCCTCTATAACTCTCTGTGTATGAGCATCTTTCATAAACGTATCCTTAGCTTAATAGCGCTCCACCATCAACAACGATATGGCTACCGGTCATATATGAAGACATATCTGATGCCAGAAAGAGGGCTACCATGCCAATTTCATCAGACTCGCCCATACGATGCATTGGTATTTTTGCCATGAAGGTTTTCATGGATGCTGCCATTTCTTCGGCTGAAGCGCCTTGGCTCAGGGCTGCAACGCCTGGAGTAGTAATTCCTCCAGGTGCAATGGCATTGACCCAAATCTTATGTTCAGCAAGTTCTAGAGCTGAGTTTTTGGTAAAGCCCCAGACCCCGTGCTTCGAAGCGTCATAATGGGCTAGCCCAATCATAGAAGGGTGCAAAGCATCAATAGATGTAATATTTATAATTCTGCCTCCATTACCCCGAAGCTTCATTATTTCCGCCACATACTTGGTGGTCAGAAATACACTGCGAAGATTGACATGCATAACCCTCTCAAAATCAGCTTCGGTCATTTGGGCCACAGGAGCAGGTGGATAGATGCCCGCATTGTTAACCAAAATATCAACGGAACCATATTTTTCCAGGGCTGAAGCGAACATTCGTTTGACGTCATCTTCACTAGAAACATCAACTTTGCATACTTCAGCTGTCCACCCTTTGCTAACTAGTTCTTGCGCAGCTTTTTTGGCAGTTTCTTCGTCTGTGTCAGCAATTAGCACCTTGACTCCAGCTTCAGCTAAACGATAGCTGATGCCGTACCCAATACCCTTGGCTCCGCCAGTTACAATAGCAACCTTGTTTTTTAAGTTTAATAATCCCTGTAGGGGCTTTATCTTTGGATCCATGCTTTTTACCTTCCTCTGTGAATGATCTACTTCCGGCTTCAGCTTTCAATGAACTTATGGCCATAGGCTAAGTATATACCTATACGCATGGACATAATACCCTATAGGGGTATATCATATAGGTATGATAGCTGAGATTAAACGAAGAGCACTTCACCGAAGCAAAATCCTCCAGGGTCAACTGAAGGGTTTAGAAAAAATGATAGACAAAGAAGAGTACTGCGTTGACATAATCACTCAGTCTCTGGCAATTCAGAAGTCATTAAGTTCCCTTAACAAATTAATACTTGAGAATCATCTTAAAACACACGTCAAGGATAATTTTTCTTCGGCTGAAGAAAAAAAACAGGACGGTGCAATTAAAGAGCTACTTACTCTCTACGAACTAACTCATGTGCGAGGTAAGTAATAGTAAAGCAACTTAACAGGAGGGTTTAATATGAAAAAAGAATCAATTTTATACGGGGTTATCGGCCTACTAACTGGCATCGTGCTCATGGGTTTTACTGCTACCTATGCAGTTAATAATGAGCATAACGGCATGATGAAGATGATGGGTATGAATACTAACCAAAAAGGTCAGGAAACCATGAATAACAATGATATGAGCATGGCCGAAATGGCTACAATGCTTAAAGGTGAAACCGGAGACAATTTTGACAAAGAGTTTATTGCAGGAATGATTGTTCACCATCAAGGTGCAATCGATATGGCCAAGCTTGCCAAAGATAATGCCAAACATGATGAAGTTAAAAGTCTTGCCAATGACATACTGGCTGCACAGTCAAAAGAAATTGACATGATGCAGACTTGGCAAACGCAGTGGGGTTACAAAACTACACCTAATACCGAGTCACAAAATATGAATGATATGGGTCACTAAACTTAAAAAGGAGCAAACTATGAAAGCACACAAAACTGCAATGATTGGTCTAACCGTGCTGGCAGTGATTCTACTGCTCTTCGGGCCTGTTTTTAATGTCGGTAGGGGTTTCGGGTTATTTTTACTTATCTGCCCTTTGATGATGCTCGGTATGATGTCAATGATGGGCCACGACAAAAGCGACCATAAGTAGTAGCTGGTTATGAAAGACAGCCACCCAAAGTACCAAAAAAATCTGTACAGAATCTGCTGGGTTATACTCGCTGCAATTGTGCTGGTTACTATAATCAAACTAATAGGAGGCTAGTGTGAAGCATTCCACAGAACTTACCAAAATGAAATATAGCGAATGGCTCGGTTCTTTACTTGGGGCATGTTTTATAGCTTTTGCTTTAGGCGTATGGCTTTATAACCCTTTCAAGAGTTTCGCTTGGCTTATTCTAGTAACCGGTGTGTTACTGCACTCCTGGGGTATGTATAAGACGTATCAACGGAACAAGTGATGCAACATAGCGAACATGCGGAGAATCACGCTCATATGATGGAAAGCGGTAAAACGAGCTGGTGGAATAAGTTTAAAATGAGCATGACTATGACCATGGGTATGGATCATACGGGGCTTGCTGGTCGTGAGATGGCTAAGATGATGGAGATAGACATACGAAGAAAGTTTTTCTACTCCCTGATCCTTTCTATCCCGATAATTCTGTATTCGCCACTTGGCGAAAAGATATTTAACATTCATATGCCCCAGCCAATTCCGGCTACGTGGATCCTACTGCTGCTCACTACCCCAGTGTTCTTCTACGGCGGATGGATATTTTTATACTCTTCCTATTGGGCTCTCAAAAAACGCGTTCTAAATATGGCCGTACTAATTGCCGTTGGTATCTCAGCTGCTTACTTTGCGAGCATTCTGTTAACTATTTTGGGTAGCGAAGAGTCTTATTACGAGGCTGCGGCACTACTAATTACTTTTGTGCTTTTTGGTCACTGGATGGAAATGAAATCTCGGCGTGGCACCACAAATGCCCTGCAGGCTTTATTTGATCTTGTACCACCTAAGGCACGAGTGATCCGAGCTGGCAAGGAAATCATGATACCCACTAGCGAAGTAAGATTGAACGATATAGTCGTGTTAAAGCCTGGCGATAAAGTGCCTGTTGATGGCGAAATCATCGAGGGTGAAACCGCTATAGACGAAGCATTAGTCACAGGCGAGTCTTTACCAGTTAGTAAGACGGTTGGTGACTTAGTTATCGGCGGGTCTATAAACCAGTCTGGCACGGTGAAGTTCAAAGCTACCAAAGTGGGCTCAGACACTGCCTTAGCCCAAATAGTGAAGATGGTTGAAACGGCTCAGAACTCCAAAGCGCCCGGTCAGCGTATTGCTGACAAATTTGCTGGTTACCTGGTCGTCTTGGCTGTATCTACCGGACTGCTAACTTTTGCTGCTTGGTCACTACTTTCAGACAATGGTTGGCTCTTTGCGCTAACATTCGCCATATCGGCAGTAGTAATAGCCTGCCCTGACGCGCTAGGGCTGGCAACACCAACTGCTGTAGCTGTAGGAACAGGTTTGGGAGCAAAGCATAACATCCTGATCAAAGACGCTGCAACGCTTGAGCAAGTGTCAAAAATCCAAGCAGTAGTGTTAGATAAAACTGGCACACTAACTGCCGGCAAACCGAAAATTACTGACGTTATTGCCGCTAGGGGCATGAAAAAGGCAGACCTAATTAGATTCGTGGCTTCTGCCGAGGCTGGGTCGTCTCACCCTCTAGCACAATCGGTAACCGAAGAAGCGGTAAATCGTAAAGTTAAGCTAACGAAAGCCACCGGTTTTGCTAACCTAAGCGGTCACGGTGTTGAAGCTACAATTGATGGGAAAAAGGTACTCGTGGGTACGGCCAAACTTATGAAAGACCGAAAGGTGGTTCTCGCGTCCTTGCAAAAAGAAATCGATCATCTACTAGACGCAGGAAAAACTCTGATGATAGCCGCGGTGAACGGCAAGGTAGCTGGCGTACTAGCTGCCTCGGATCCACCAAAAGAAACCGCTAAACAAGCCATTGCTGCCATGCAGAAAATGGGCTTGGAGGTCGCCATGATAACTGGCGACAACCAAAAAACGGCTAGCGCGGTAGCTAAGCAACTTGGTATCGAAAGAGTTTTTGCCGAAGTATTACCAGAAGATAAAGCCAGCTATGTTAAAAAACTACAATCTGAAGGAAAATTTACGGCTATGGTCGGGGACGGTGTCAATGATGCCCCCGCGCTTGCCCAAGCCGACATCGGTATAGCCATTGGTGCTGGCACTGACGTTGCAATAGAAACGGCCAAGGTGGTGTTAATGAAATCCGACCCCTCTGATGTTTTACGAGCTATTAGGCTGAGTAAAGCTACGGTGCGAAAAATGAAACAAAACCTAGCCTGGGCCAGCGTTTATAATGTGGCCGCTATCCCAATCGCAGCTGGGGTTCTGTACCCGGCATACAATATATCTCTCAGGCCAGAGATCGCGGCTTTGCTTATGTCGTTGTCCTCAATATTCGTTGCGGTAAATGCGGTGATGTTAAAACGCGCTGAGCGCGAGCTAGTGGAGATCTAAAGTGAATAAAGGTCTTAATCAGCAACAACTATACCAGTGCCCTGAATGTGGGCTACATTATGAAGATGAAAAGATAGCTAAGCAATGTGAGGCTTGGTGTAGTGAACACAAAAGCTGCAACTTAGAAATCACACAATATGCTGTTGAGAACAAGTATGTAAATCAAGTAAAGGAATAAGAATGAAGAAAGCTGTAATTGGGGTAGTAGCCGCTGCGTTGCTAATAACGTTCCTGCTATTCGCTGTACCATCAGAAGAAAGCGAAAAAACAAACAAGCCTGAAACTGTCAGTAGCTTGCAAGACGCACATGGCCTAGCGGTTGACCGCAAAGACTCTTCGAAAATCTATGTAGCTACCCACACGGGTTTACTAGTCATGAACAATGCTGGCGAACTTCAGAGAGTAGGAACCGCTAAAGATGATTACATGGGCTTTTCAGCCCATCCTAGTGACCCGAATGTCTTTTATAGCAGCGGTCACCCAAGGAGAGGCGGTAATATAGGGTTTCAAAAATCTGCGGATGGCGGGAAAACCTGGCAAAAGGTAGCCAACGGTGCTGGTGGGCCTGTGGACTTTCATGCCATGACAGTCAGCCAAGCTGACCCTAGCTTAATCTATGGCTGGTATCGGGGTCAGCTACAGAGGAGCACTGACGAAGGTAAAAACTGGGAAGTAGTGCCTAGCAACATAGCAAACGTCTATGTACTTGCTACCAGTCCTACTGCCAAGGATACAGTGTACGCCGGAACGGCTAATGGACTACAGCTAAGCCGTGATCAAGGGAATACTTGGTCCGGTCTCAATTTAGATGGTGCCGTAACGGCATTTGCTGTTAGCCCAACGAGCGAACAGGAGTTGGTTGCCTATTCCGACGGTCAAGGTCTAGTATTGAGCAAAGATACCGGCACTACATGGAAAAAGTTAGGTGGTTACAGTGGTGGTATGGTTATGCACCTAGCCTACGACGCACAAAACCCAACAACTATGTATCTAATTAGCCAAAACCTTGAGATACACAAAACCACTGATGGGGGCGAGACATGGACAAAGGTTCGCTAGTTTTACTACTAGCAATAGCGCTGGTATGTACCGCCGAGATGTTCGTCCGGCACTTTAACTTTGATCGGTTCACTATTAGATTTTAACCAGTAGTCCGACTAGAAGGCCGAGTATAGCTGCCGCACCGCCGAGCAAGAATACCTGAAGACCGCTACGTATGGCAGGGATTCTTAGTAATCTGCCTTTCACGTATCCCAGTGTAAATAACCCAACAAGAGCAAAAATTATAAGCAGCCATAGTGATAGCGGATAAGGGAGCAGTATCACAGGGAGCAAAAGAACAATCCCGGCGCCCAGGTAGCTAAAGAACATCAGCAAGGCTTCTTTTACTAAGCTTTCCTTGTGCGATGAGTCCATTTCATGCACGGCCTTCTCGCTTAAGTATTGGCCAACTCCCATGGATAAGGCCTCTACAGCCACCGCGACCAATCCTGCCAACAGAACTACCTTACCATTTTGACTACCAGCAGCAACACCCACCATTAACCCAGTTGTTGAGACTAGGCTATCCTCTACTCCAAATACGACACTTCTTAGATAATCTTGCTGGATACGTTTCATGGTTCTAATTAAACCATAGATCATTAGGTCTTCTTTTGATTATCTGTTTAAAGGAGGTAAGGGGGAAAAGGCTCAAACTGTATATTTTGTTAAATAACTCTTGGCTGAAGAATCACGGTCTGGGAACCTGGTCGGCTCTCACGGTGCTTGATTGCCGTAGGGATTACGGTCGGCTTGAGAACCGAGTTTAAGGGGTAAAAAGGAAGAACCGCCATTTCTGACGGTTCCAACCCAATGTGCCTTGTAATCAGGACTTTTACTTCTGCTGATCAAGTACCAACCCTTCCGATGCCCTTTAGGGGGAACGGTCGGTCGGGTTGGTGCTTCATCTGGCTCACCACAATAGAGGAAGTTATAACCGTGATTAAGCAAGATCTAGCAATGAATTTGTGAAATTCTTAAATGGATGTACTTCGAACTTATAATGTAAAAATAAGTACTTATTTATTCTAATTTACCACGACCGAAAACGAAACCAGTACCTGTAATCAAAGCGTAAGCAATAATACTTTTAGGGCTTTCCTGCATCATTGGCATTGGCTCAATACCCATAGTGTCGATAGCTAGCCCAATTGCCCCGCCAAGTACTGATCCCATGGCCCAACGTCCAGTAATAATTTCAGCACGCTCCAATCTGTCCAGTCGGCTCCCATGATGAATTCGTGGCTGCACATCATTTTCCATAGGAGTTACAATATATTAAAAAGCTAATATTGTCAAGTACTCGTAATGGTTCAATAGCTTGGAATCACCTAACCAGGAGAGCAAGCTATGACTATG